>JASHYD010001322.1 GCA_030043175.1 Xanthobacteraceae bacterium
GCCGTCCGGCTCAACCCGAATTACGCCGGGACATGCCGCGCGTAAGTCGCACGCCGCCCGCCGATCAAGTCTGCGAGAGCGAGCAACCCATCTGCGCAGATCGCCGTTTAGACCGTGGTTTCGTGGCTCAGCAGGGGCCCCGATTGCGCCGGAGTTCGGTTTCGCTCGATGCCGGAAGAACTTACCGAAACCCCACACCCCGGCAACAGCGGCATCGAGCCGTCCCGCAGCGCGCGATACGAGGAAGGCCAAAGTCTCGCGGTGGGACGCGCCTTCGTCGGCGCTGTTCGCGCCGATCTGGTGGCACTTTTGCGCCGCCTGGGCCGCGCGCTTCGATCAGCCGGCAAAGGAGCGCAACGACCCGCACCTGGCCGCCGAAGGCGGTCTCGCGGCGCGGTCGTGCGCGTCGTCGCCGGGCTCGCCAAGGCGATCGTGATTGTCGCTGTGCTTGGCTCGCTGGTAGCAGCGGGCGCGATGCTTTGGGCGCTGCACGATTTTCCGACGGAAAAACCTGTCGGCGACAACAACGAATCGTCACTCATCCTCGAGGCGGCGAATGGCGAAACGCTTGGACGCGTAGGCCCGCTCAAGTTAGCCGACGCTGCGCGAACGGATTTTCCCGACGACCTTGTGAAGGCCGTCGTCAGCATCGAGGATCGACACTTCTTCGACCATCCGGGCTTCGATCCTCAAGGCGTTCTCAGGGCGCTGCAACGCAATATCGCCGCCGGGACGATCGTCGAAGGCGGCAGCACAATTACCCAGCAGCTCGTGAAGATGCGCTTTCTTGGGCATGAGCGCACGTTGCTACACAAGCTCCGCGAAGCGCTGGCGGCAGTGTGGCTCGATGCGCAACTCGGCAAGGATGAGATCCTCACGCGTTATCTCAACAGCGTCTTTCTTGGGAACGGCGCCTATGGCATGTTCGCGGCTGCCCGGCTCTATTTCAGCAAGGACCTGTCCAAGCTGACGCTGCCCGAAGCAGCGATGCTGGCCGGCCTGATCCGGGCGCCCTCGCGCGACAACCCGTTGCAGAACCTGGAAGCTGCACAGGCGCGGGCCGCGGTCGTGATCGAGGCGATGCGCGAGAACGGCGCGATAGATGCGAGGACCGCCGAGGACGCAGCGGCGCAGCCGGCACTCCTGCATCTCTCAGAGCAGGCATTGCCAGCGACCACCTGGTTTGCGGGCTGGGTCGCCAAAGACGCCACCAAGGTTATCGGCAAGGGAAACATGCGGCTGCGCACGACACTGATGCCGGCTCTGCAGAAGCTGGCCCGAGCAGGTCGTCGCCGACGTTCTCGCCAAGGACGGCGCCGAACGCCGCGCCTCCCAGGCAGCCCTCGTTGCCATGCGCCCCGATGGCGCGGTCCTCGCGATGGTGGGCGGGCGCGACTACGCGGCAAGCCAGTTCAACCGCGCGGTCGACGCCCAACGACAGCCCGGCTCCGCCTTCAAGCTGTTCGTCTACTTCGCGGCCTTGCGCAAAGGGCTCACACCCAACGACACCATCGACGCAGGCCCCGTCGACATCAAGGGGTGGCATCCGCAGAATTTTGACGAGCGCCGCTATGGCCGTATGACGCTCGCCGAGGCATTCGCCAAATCAATCAACACAGCAGCCGCGCGGCTCGCCCAGCAGGTGGGTTTGAACCGGGTCATCGCTGCTGCCCGAGACCTCGGCGTTACTGCTCCGCTTCCTGCGGTCCCAAGCCTGGCTCTTGGAACAGCGGAGATAAACCTGCTCGAACTCACTGCGGCCTATGCTGCGGTAAAGGCCGACAAAATGCCGATCAAACCGTGGGGCGTTACGGTATTCGGTGCGGGGCGGCAGACGCCCCTTCAGTCGATGGGGCCGCCCATTGGCGGGACGCAGTCCTTGCAGCCCTATCAGAAGCCTCTGATCGAATTGATGCTTGGCGTGTTGCGCAACGGCACCGGGCGTGCGGCCGCGCTCGACGGTTTTGCGGCCGGCAAGACTGGCACCAGCCAGAACTATGGTGACGCCTGGTTCATCGGCTTTAACGACTCGTTGGTCGCAGGCGTCTGGGTCGGAAATGATGATCATACCCCGATGAAGCGCGTCACCGGCGGTTCGCTACCCGCCGCAATCTGGAAGCGCTTCATGAGCGAAGCTGCGACCACCATGATCCGAACCCAGCAGCCCGCGGCGGAAGCAAAGCAGCCCACGGTTGTAGCATCCCCACAGTCCACCGCGGAGGCCTCCTCGAAACAGCCGGCGGCGGATGCATCCCCGAACGCAGCGACCTCCTTCACGCAGTCCCCGGGCAACCAAGCTGCCGGGGCTCCTCGCTGTGACTATGAGGCTTGTGCGCGCACCTATCAGTCGTTCCACGCATCGGATTGCACCTATCAGCCCTTCAGCGGCGCTCCGCGCCGGTTGTGCGAAAAGAACCCGTCACCGCAGAGCGCCGCAACGCCGTTTGCACAAAATTCGTCTGCGCCGCCATTGTTAGGTCAGCCGTCCAGCAAGCCGCAGTGCAACATTGACGTCTGCGGCCGTTTCTACAGCTCGTTCGATCCGACCGATTGCACCTATCGGCCGTTCGGCGGCGGCCCGCGTCAGGTCTGCACCAGATAGTTCGTCAGTTAGCGCGGGTTGCTTCAGTTTGAATCAAATTTCGTGGCATCGCCCGCGAAGGTGAACGATCGAGTAGCCTCGGCACAGCTGGCATACCTGGGTCCCCGGTCAGCCGGGCGATGATACGCGAGAGGCCGGCACGGAGAAGGAGCGCGGCACTGGCGCTGCACGCCCAATTCCGATTCAACTCTGAAAAATGGACGTCCGCCTCGATTCGCACGGTCTTGACAAACGAGGAAACGCGTTGCTCCAGAACTGCCCGGCAAAGCCGGCGAGCTGACAAGACGACTGGCCCAATCAAGCAGTGAACAGCAAAACGCGACACGCGCACCGCGGACATGCAGGATCCGACGCGGTGATTTGGGTCGCCCTGAAGATTCTGATCCGATCGCCAAGCGCAGTTCTTTGCAATCGCCGCATTATGGAAACACACGATCGTGAATCACGCAGGTTTGTGCGCTTCGTGAGCGTCAGCGCAGCAACCCTCGCCGGCATCAATCCGTTTACCTTGGCGAACCGCGGTAGTTAATTATCGAAGATCGATCCTGTTTTGAGTTAGGAGAACTCGATATGACACCTCTCTTGTGGTATTTTCCTTTGATTGTCTTTTTCGGGATGTGTGACGTCATAATATCAGCGCGAGAAGAACAAATAGCGAAACGGGTGCCTCAAGCAGCATACGGAAAGCTAGAATTCTCATCCAGAAAAAAGCTTCCAAACTAAGCTCCGGCAGAGCGCAACAATTGTGTACGCATACGTCGCACGATGGAATCGTTGGCACGCCTGTCCGGTTGGAGAAGAGCTAAATGATAAACAAGATGGCGCTAAAGAGCGAGCTACGGACTGCATGCGGCTCGCGGGAGTCGCGATTGGCCGCGATGTAGCGGGCCATTATCGCTTGAGTGGCGAAAACTATCTACTCCCGGTCGACGGTCGAACTAATTCTTGCGGCGACAAACGCGTAAGGTCACAATTTCGATATTACATATAGCGACGCTTCGTCCACCGAGTCATATTTGCACAGGAGCAAGGGTGCCGATTAGCCACGGCACCAATAGCATAATCAGAATCAAGCCGAGGACGCCACCCAGGCCACGACGTACGGCTCGCTTGGGGCCGTTGTCGGCCTCATGATCTGGCTATGGCTGTCGACGATCATCGTCCTGGTCGGCGCGGAGCTTGACGCCGAAATGGAGCACCAGACGGCGCGGGACACCACGACCGGGCTATCCGAGCCATTGGGTACGCATGGTGCCACAGTGGCCGATACCGTGGGCGGCGCGCAGCATTAGAATCATCCATCGACGGTCGAGAACATGGTGTGCATGGTCCTCGACGACATAGTCCTCGATTGGGCTGCCATCAGCGCGGCGTTGGGCGCGGTTCCACGTAAACGTTCGCCATGATCCTCTCCTCGGCCCGTCTCGGCACTTTCAAAACCAAACACGAAGCGATCGACCGGGCGAAAAATCAGGGCAATACTCCCCACGTCGCTCGCGTCCGGCACCTGAAGAATTCCGAAGACTGCTTCCTTGCCCTCGGAAACGACGGTGAGTTTGACCCGAACTTTCTGAAAGTAAATACCGCCTCGGCGACGTCACCTGTGCGAAGACAGTTTGATCCGCCCGATATTCGGCTCCCGTGTTTCCATCGCCCACTTTTGCAAGAAATTTCTCGGGATCAAACGAGTCCCTTCCTCTCTTTTTCTTTTCTTCAAACGCCTCCGCCTATTCTTGCTCATAAGGTTATCTCGCCGCACAACGCATGATGAACTTCTCGTCCTAGCCTGGATTTAATCAAAAGGTCGCCCCTACCTCGTGCATCGCGTGACAGCGGGGTGACCACAAGGGTCGACCCTACATGGTACGGGCATCCGCGCGCCAACGAGACCACAAAGGGGATGTAAGGCTTGCGGCCGAACGCGAACTCACGACCGTCAGCGAATTCACGGTCAATTTCCCGTTATGTCAAAGAACTTGACGCACAGTTCCGCGTTGGATCGGCGCTAGCCGGCGGCCGTGCGCCCCGGCTCATCAGTTCACTATCAATGAACGCCCGGAGGATGCCGTGGCTAATCGAAACGTGCGCGGGAAGCTAGAAAACGACCCACACCGGGATATGAGTCACGTGCCTGGTACCTACAATCCCGGAAACCAAGCAGGAAAAGACGTGCAGGGCGGCGGGCAACGCCCCGCCGATGAGCCGGGAGGCTCGTTCCTGGGAAAGGGGGAAGGCAGTAAGAGACCTAAGATGAATCCTCGGCAAACTGGCACGCCGGGCGAGAAAGCTAAGCAAGCCACTCAGCAAAGTCAGAAGCGTTGAAGCCACGCAAACGCAGGCTGCCGCCATAGGGGGCACGGGCGACCGCGCAGCGAAGCCCGCCACGTGGGACTGCCGGCCGTCGCTCAGCTTGCCCTTGCGGGGGGCCTCGCAAAGGGCTGGTACCACTAAACATGATCCCGCATGCCCACATTTCGGATGCCTTACGCTAAACCTGGGAGTTAGGCGAAATGCAAATTCGATTTCTAACGTCGGGGTGTTTGCTGCTCTTATTGGTGTTTACCGGATGTGATCGCGGGCCCGCCCCGGTGGGCGAGCAAGGACCAGCGGGGCCGCAGGGTGTTGCCGGACAGCAGGGGCCCGTCGGACCACAAGGGCCACCGGGCCCGCCGGGTCCAATGGGCCCTCAGGGAGACGCAGGATTGCAAGGGCCAGCTGGTCCTCAAGGTATGAGGGGTGAGGCTGGTCCTGCTGGTGCCGTTGGTCCTCCGGGTCCTAAAGGCGATGCTGGCGAAATGGGGCCGCCCGGTCCCACGGGAACGCGAGGTGAAGCGGGTCCGGCCGGGCCGCCAGGTCCGACGGGCGCCAAGGGTGACACTGGCGACACGGGCCAAGCAATGCCCCCAGGACCCGCGGGTAATTCGAATCTGCGCGCGTTTGACATGGGTGGTGAGAGTGCCGCCTGTGAGGCTGATGAAGTTCTGGTTTCTGCTATCTGCAAGGCTCCGAGCGGCGCACCGATATTACAAGATGGGAAGGTTATCTGCTCCGGCGCGTCGGGGATCGTGGGACTTTGCATGCGACGCTAGTTAAGCCAAGAAGGCAAGAGCATGATGGGAACCGCGCCTGACCGCGGAGCAACGCCGCGCGCTCGCCATTTCGGCGACCGGGGGCTGTGCGGCGCAAGACCGTCAGGCTGACGGCGTACGACCGTGCGACGAAGCCAAACCGTAGAGAAGCTGCGGCGTTCATTGCAGCCCGCCGTCTCCCGAGCGATATCAGCGACCGACAAACCCCGTGCCCATGTCCGCCGTGCCGCCTCGCGCTACCGGCAGGCCAGGAAGTCGCTGCGTACGCCTGCGTCCAATCGCAGCCGCCGCGGTCTTGACTGGGCGAACTTTTTCATCGCGGACGTGCAGGCGGGCTTCGGCGCGTTTGTGGCCTTCTATCTGGCGAACCTCGGTTGGTCGCAAGAGGGTGTCGGGATCGCTCTGGGGTTGAGCGGGGCAGCGGGTGTCCTCGGCCAAATTCCCGGCGGGACGCTTGCCGATGCCGTGTCATGGAAGCGAGGCCTCGTCGCCATCGGCGTGATGGCGCTGTGCGGAGCGGCACTTATCCTCGCCACTATCCCAACCTTCTGGCTGGCGATGAGCGCCGAAATCCTCCATGGCGTTAGTTCCAGCCTCATTTCGCCAGCGATCGCAGCCATCAGCCTAGGCCTTGTGGGTCGGCCGCAAATGTCGTTGCGCACGGGGCGGAATGTTCGATTTGCAGCAGCAGGTACCGCGCTGACAGCGGTGATCTTGGGAGCGGTCGGTAGCTTCGTCTCCGCACCCGCGATCTTCTTGGCGGCTGCGGCCTTGTGCGCGCCGGCGCTCATTGCGATCGGCAGCATTCGCGCCGAGGAGATCGACCACGCGCGAGCGCGCAACGCGGCAACCGGAGAGAGCGCCGGCCGACTGCATCGCGTGATCGACCTTGCGAAGAATCGCAATCTCCTGATGTTCACGGCCTGTCTGGTGCTCTTCCAGTTCGCCAATGCCTCGATGCTCCCGCTCGTCAGCGAGGGCCTTGCGGTGGGCGGCGCCCCGAGCGGATCGCTGCTGCTCTCCGGCCTGATTCTTGCGCCGCAAATCGTCGTTGCCGTTCTGGCGCCATGGGTCGGCTATCATTCGGAGGCTTGGGGCCGCAAGCCGATGCTGCTTGTCGGGCTCGGGCTCGTGGCTGTCCGAGCGGTGCTGTTTGCGTTGGTAACAACCTACCCGATGATGATCCTGATTCAGATGCTTGATGGCATTAGCGGCGCAACGATCAGTGTGTTGACCGTGCTGGTGATCACCGATCTGACCGCCGGCACCGGCCGGTTCAATCTTGCGCAAGGCGTCATCGGCTCCGCGATAGGGATTGCGGCTTCGCTCAGCACCAGCGTCACGGGCGTTGTGTTCCAGGATTTCGGCCGCTCGATGGGTTTCATGTTCATTGCAGTGGTGGCAACAGCCGCGACGATCGCGGCTTGGCTGTTTGTTCCGGAGACCAAACCCGAGCGTTACAAGGACTAGCGGCTCTGGCCGCGGCCGAACGGGGCAGGCCAAGCGCAACAGTGTTGCCGATACACTCGCGGTCGAGGCGAAGAGCCTCACGGACCCGCTTATGGCCCAACACTGCGTGCGCCAGGCAAGCCGGCAAAGAATAGGAGATGAAAGTCCCAAAGCAGCCAGCAAGGCTGCGATTCTAAGTCTAAGGAGGTGAAACACCTCGACCTTGATCCAAACTGGCACCATCGGGGCCACGGGTCAATGGCACTTACTTTAGCCCCTGCGGCCGCGGACCCCTCTTTCTGCGCGCTCAATGCTCAGGTCCGACTGTTCGGGCCCAGCTCTTACCCCCGTGCAGTCGGCAGCTTCGATCGCGCGTGGTTGGCCACGAGGACCTTGCTTCTAGCGACCCCAAGCGCCACCGCGAGGTGTCGCAGCTACATGGGCGTTTGACGCGTGGACTCAATCTGCGGGAACGAGTGCCGGGCTCGAGCAAACTTTCGGAGCGCCGGCACGCGGCTCCTTCCACCGCCTGACGTTGGAACTTGTTCCAGGGCGCCGCCGTTCCACAATGAAAATCTGAGCACCCATCGAAAAACCCGGATTGAGGCGCGTTGCCGATCAAGATGACAGATGCGGATGATGAGGACAGGCTTCCCTCGGCGGCAGATGAGCCGCGGGAAATGGCGTTACCCAGCGATCCTAAGGAGGTATTTCTTGGCGGTCTGTTCATCCTCGCAGCGCTAGCCTCCGCCTATTGGGCGAGCGAGATCGTATTGCCGCTCGTCGTCCTAGCTTTCATTCTCAAGCTCCTGCTACAGCCCGCTGTGCGCGCGTTGGAGCAAGTTTATGTTACGCGGACGCTTGCGTCGTTACTGCTGATCCTGGTCATTTTCGGGACAATCGTCGGGTTAACCGTCGCACTATCAATGCCGGCGAGCAACTGGGCCGCCAAGCTGCCGCAGGGCGTGTCGCGGCTCGAAGAGCGGCTGTCTTTCCTGCGAGGTCCCATCGAAACGTTGCAACGCCTCTTGGAGCCCGATCGCTTCCGGGAGGGAGGACCGTTGTCCTCCGCTCAAAGCGGGACGGAAGCCTCCACCTTGGCGAAGAATATACTGACAAGGGTATTTGCGGGTACACAAGTCTTTGCAAGCGGGTTTTTCTTGACGCTGCTATTCCTGTTCCTCGTGCTCGTGCACGGCGACACCTTCCTGCGCCGTGGCGTAGAGATCCTGCCGCGCTTCGGTGACAAGCGCCAGGCGGTTGAGATTTCCGAGAAGATCGAAAGCGATATTTCAGCCTACCTGATTACGATTACGATCATGACGCCGCGGTCGGCGTGGCGACTGCGATTGTAATGTGGTCCACCGGCCTCGGCGATCCAATTCTGTGGGGCACGGTCGCCTTCTTGTTGAACTATGTGCCGATCCTCGGTCCGACCGTTGGCGTAATACTCTTCCTGCTTGCTGGCTTGTTGACCATGGACACACTGTGGCAGGCGTTTCTGCCGGCTCTCCTATATCTCGGCATTCATGTGGCCGAAGGCGAGATGATAACCCCGACGCTCGTGGCCAAACGATTCACGGTGAACCCGGTTCTCGTTGTCGTATCGCTCATTTTCTGGTTTTGGATGTGGGGTGCTGCCGGCGCGATCATAGCCGTGCCAATGCTGGCGATCGCTAAGATTATTTGTGACCGCGTCCAGTCGTTATCTGCGTTTGGTCATTTCCTGGAAGGCTAGGTACTTTCCGGGCTGCGAGTGGCCTGGGCGACGATGACCAGGGACGATCGCAACCAGGAGCCGTCGGGGGACCCGGCGGTTCTTTCATTTGCCTTCAGCGAGCTTCCCCTTGATCCTGGCGTGGTGGTGTGGTCGTCATAGGGCGGCGTCCTTAACAAAAAAGCGCGCCCGCCCCTGATGGACGGGCGCAAATTCAAAAGTCTAATCACACCGCTTAGTGGTTACACTCTTGTCGCCGCGTGGCGTCTCTTTCTCAACCGTTTTGGTGTCGCAATCGCGGCGACGCTCTTCGACACGCTTACGCTCTTCGACGCTCACGCCCGGCACGGGCACTTGGACACTCACGCCGGGACGCTCTTCGACCTTTTTCTCAACCTTCACATCTTGAGCTGAGGCGAGAACGGTTCCGGCGACGAGGATCGCAATAGCAGTAAAAATCTGCTTCATTCGTTGACCTCCAGAGGTTGACTGGTCTCTACGTTTGAAGCCGTGAAGGGTTCCCGCAGCGGATTAGTTATGCTGGACAGCGGAAGTAGTATGATGGTGGGATCGGAATCCCAAGCAGCCATAGAAGAAGCGCCTCTGCCTACTCCAATGATGATCTCCATTGCGCCAACGCTGTGTGTCGATACTGATACCGCTTCCATAGCTACTTGAATCGCTTTTGAGCGTTGGAATCGTTGGAGTTTTCGATGTTTTTCTGTGGCGTACTCGATCGCGATATGTTTCGCTTTGACTATCTGATTCGGGGGAACGGATGGTCAAGTGCACCAAGCGGGGTGTGACGCGAGTAACGCCGGTCCAAACGGTAGCGCGTAACTGTACGAGAGATCGAGGAGGGCCCTTCGCGTTCGGCAATCAGGTGCTGATCGGAAGCCACCGCAAGCTGCTGCGGTTAAACGCCGTGGTGGTGAGCGTTGCGGAAACGCTGGGACGATGATCCCGGCAGGCAAGGTCGAGAGAGGCGAGC
>JASHYD010001323.1 GCA_030043175.1 Xanthobacteraceae bacterium
GACGACATCGACACCATTCGCTCGTAAAGCGTCTGTACGCTGGTCTTCGCGCAGAACCAGCGCGCGGACCGCCTGGTCCCGGCGGCGAAGTATGTCTACGATCGCACTCCCCACACCACCGATGCGTCCCGGCACACCTGTGACAAGAACACGAGTGTCGGAGGAATCCATTGTTAGCGCTCCTTCCGCTTGCTTGAGCGGGTGTGCCGACCTGAAGATGAGACTCGCCTTCGGCACTCGCCCCAAAACCAATGTCAACGCAGGAGGCTTTGTTCCGTTCGCAGTAGCCGGCGCGGAAGCTTAGTCTGGAGACTATCAGCGGGGTTTTGCGCGCAATGGCAGTTTTCCGTGCTTGGCATGGCGTGAGTAATACCGCGGAATCGGACCGAGCTGAGGGGTAGCGCGGTCGGTTAGGTCCAGAAATAACTCGTCGATATAGCACCATCCCCATCGTTCTGGCGGATCGTAGCCCTCGATATCGGGTGAACCAAACGCCGTCAGCCTTTGTCCAAAGGCTGGCGGCGCATCAATCTCATGATTGCCGGCAGTTTCCGGGAAACGGGATTCCGCGCAGCCTTCACAAGATTTCACACATTTTCCGTTGGCGCAGCGGACCTGGGCGGCACACTACCACTCTGCCACAGGTCACACGCCATGCCGAAAACCGAGCCCTCTATCATCGACACGCGCAGTCCTCAAATGTTTCCGAAACTGGAGACATCTGAGATTGATCGCGTGCGCCGCTTTGGCGAAGTCCGTCGCTTCAAGCAAGGAGAAGCTCTGGCGAAGGTCGGCATTGTCGCGTCGGGTCTCATGGTGATTCTTGCGGGAAGCGTAGCGGTCGCGCGGCGGGATGTGTCCGGCGAGCGCGTGCCAATTACTATCTATGAACCCGGCTTGTTTCTCGGCGAGTTGGCGCAACTGGCGGGCCGTCCAGCCTTTATCGATGCCGAGGCGCGCGAACCGGTCGAGGCCCTCGTGATTCCCCCTGAACGATTGCGGGCCTTATTGATCGCGGAAGCCGAACTTGGCGAACGCATCATGCGCGCTCTCATTCTGCGGCGCGTAGGGTTGGTTCAGTTGAAAGCAGGCGGTCCGGTCGTCGTCGGATTCGGAGACACCGCCGACGTACTGCGGCTGCAGGGTTTTCTCCGGCGCAACGGCCATCCTTTCCAGCAGCTCGATCCAGGCAGCGACGGTGAAGCCAAGACGCTGATCGACCGCTTCCATCTCGATGCCGGCGAGCTGCCGATCGTGCTTTGCCCCACCGGGCAGCTGCTCTGCAACCCGAGCGAGAACGATCTCGCCCGATGCCTCGGGCTCGTCCAGCCGATAGATCCCGCGAGGCTTTACGACGTCATCATCGTGGGCGCCGGGCCGGCCGGGCTTGCCGCCGCCGTCTACGCAGGCTCCGAAGGACTTTCTGCGCTACTGCTCGACGGCCGGGCTTTCGGCGGCCAAGCCGGCGCGTCGTCACGCATTGAAAACTATCTCGGGTTCCCGACCGGCATCGGTGGCATGGCGTTGATGGCCCGTGCGCACAACCAGGCGCAAAAGTTCGGGGTTGAGATAGTTATCCCGGATGAAGTGATTGGCCTCGATGCGGCCGGTGACGGCGATGACGGTCCATTTCTATTGCGGCTGGCTAACGACGAGCGCGCCCATAGCCGAACCATCGTCATTGCGTCGGGCGCTCGCTACCGCAGACTCACCGTCGACGGTCTGGACGCCTTTGAGGGTACGAGCGTTCACTTCTGGGCGTCGCCGATCGAAGCAAAACTTTGTGCCGGTCAGGAGGTCGCCGTGGTCGATGGCGGCAATTCGGCTGGTCAGGCAGTGGTCTATCTCGCGGGTCAAGTAGCAAAGGTCTGGCTCTTGGTGCGCGGGAATTCCCTTGCGAGCGGCATGTCGCGTTATCTTGTCGATCGGATCCGAGGACTTTCAAACGTCGCGGCCCTCACGCAGGCGAACATCACCCGCGTTGAAGGGAACAACGGTGCGCTGAACGCCGTTTACTGGCGGCAACGGGGCGCCCCGGCGGAAGTTGGGCGGCCGTTGCGGCACCTGTTTCTGTTCATCGGTGCGGAGCCGAATACGAATTGGCTTTCGGGGTCCGGGATCGAGCTGGATGACAAGGGGTTCGTGCTGACCGGCGCGGACCTCCGCACGGGCCGCCACCCGTTGGAGACCAATCGACGCCGGGTTTACGCGATTGGCGACGTTCGTGCCGGATCGGTGAAACGAGTCGCCGCCGCCGTCGGTGAAGGCGCCCAAGTGGTCGCCGGTCTGCATGTCGCTTTGGCCCGTATGACAGTAGAGCGAGAACGGGGTCGAACAGCCTAGCAATCGCGTCAATGAGCAACAGCGCTTGAGTGCTCCGGAGCAGAATATGACCGAGTCGATGGCCGAGATGCCGGCGGGATCTCCTTCGCCATAGGTGGGCCGGGACGGTTTTAATATGGAGGGGAAGATGCGAATCGCGGCGCTCTGGGGATGGACCAGCGAACAGAAACACGTGGTTGCTTTTTGAGGAGAATATCATGAGCGATGAAGCTGCCATAACGCGACGCAATACTTTGCTTGCCGCAACGACACTCGGTGCGGCAACCGCACTGCCCCCAATCGCCTCGGTTGCGCAGACGCAGCCAGCGGAGGGGGCTTCGGGCGCCTACAGTAATAGTGCGATCACAATGCAGCCGCCGGGAAAGACAGTCGCCGCGTCTGAGCAAGAACCGCTTGCCGCCAAAATCGCAAGGGCGATGTTATCCGGCCCGCACATGATCACCAAAGATGCGACAATCGCGGAAATGGGTGCCGACGGCAAACTCATCATCCTGCGCCAGGGCACCAACGATTGGGTCTGCTTTCCCGGGGATGAGAACAAGATCGGGAATGTTCCCATGTGCGCCGACCCGATGGGCTTGCAATGGATGATGGACGCCATGGCCGGGAAGTCTAAGCCCACGAATGCCGCGCCGGGGCTTATTTACATGCTTTGCGGTGCTACGCAGCACAGCAATACCGATCCGTTCGATAGAACAAGTCCAGCTATTCCGATCGGTCCTCATTGGATGATCACTTGGCCTTATGATGCCACGCGTTGCGGCCTGCCCAACACCGTGAGAGACGCGGGCGCGTGGGTGATGTTCGATGGCACTCCTTACGCCTATCTGCACATCTGCGGTACACCGTGGGTCGGAAACGAGTACGGACCCGGTCAGGTCGCAATCTGGACCATGCGATACGGCAAGCCATTAGAGCCTTGATCTCAACAAAGCATCGCGCGACAGCGCACGTGCTGAATGCTGCGCCAGCGAGAATAGGAATCCCTTTGACTACGCGGCGGCGGGATGTCGAGTCTGGTCAGCGCCAGCACCAATCTCACGCTCGCTATCATCACAATCGGTACGCACGACGTGGCCGCACTGACCGGCTACGGCGCCGGCTCGCGGCTGGAGTTCGTGCTGGTCTCACTTTCGCACGGCACCGGCGGGCCTGCCGGGATCCTCATCGGCACCAACGTTGGTGCCGGCAATAGCGATCGCGCCGTTCGCGTCGCGTGGATCGGGGTTCTCATTGCCATGTTGACGGCCGAGACCGTGGGCCTGCTGGCCGCGGTCTGGCCAGCGGTCTGGCTTGGTGCCTTCAGTGACGACCCCGCGGTTCTGGTCACGGGGTCGGCCTATTTACGCACGGTCGGCCCGGTCTTCGGCTTCTTTGGCGTGGACTACGCGCTTTACTGCGCCGCACGAGGCTCTGGCCGGATGGGCTGGCCTGTCACCGGCGCGCTCGTCCGCGCCTCCTCGCGATCGCCGGTGGCGCATCGGCGCTTCGCTTCGACCTCAACGGAGTTTTTCTCGCCGCTGCCCTTGGATAGTGACTTTTGGCTGTCTGAGCCTGCCGGGCCTCGTCTTGCGGATCGGATACAACGGTCCAGGCGGCCAAGCCGGCAAACCACGAGCCAAGGAGATAAGACCATGACCGCACAGCACCGAGTACCAGCACGTCGCCGTGTCGTGACCGGACACAAAGGCGCAAAGGCCGTTGTGCTGAGCGACACCGAGCTGGAAACCTGCGCGCTCGAGCCCATCCCGAAGTTCGAGCTCATCCATGTATGGGCCGCCCAAGGAAAACATGAAGCTGATCCGGGCGAGGTCGATGCGGTCCTGCCGCGATCTGCGCTGCCGCCGGTATCGTCCGACGAGGAGATCGACCGACGCAGCATCAACAAAACTCAAGCGGGATACTCCCACGGCTACCCGCATTTCCGATGGAGCTGTTGGACTAAACGCACCACACCAAATTGTTCCAAGAGGCTCTATGACGAAATAACCACATCGGGATCGGTTGGCGGCTGTAACTTGAAGTGACAATGCGGGTACTCTTACCGCTCCTCCAAACGGGCATGCGGTGGGAGGGCGTGTTTTTTCGGCAGGTAACTTTTGCTTTTCCCTCGACGCAACCGCTCCGCGGTGATGAAAAGGACGGGGATGAGGAAGATGCCGAGCAAGGACGCGGCAAGCATGCCACCAAACACAGGCGTGCCCACCGCTCGCCGCGTGATGGCGCCGGCACCGCCAGCGACGACAAGGGGCAAGAGCCCGAGGATAAAGGCAAAACTCGTCATGATGACGGGACGAAACCGCAAACTTGCGGCCTCGACCGCGGAGGCAACTACGTCTTTGCCGGATTCTCGTTGCTCCACAGCGAATGCGACGATCAGAATGCCGTTCTTTGCCGCCAGCGCGATGAGCACGATTACCCCGATCTGGGCGTAGACGCCAAAGCTCAATCCGACCAGCGAAAGCGCGATAACCGAGCCGAGTACGGCGACACTGACCGATAATAGTGCCGGAACCGGAATATTCCAACTCTCGTAAAGGGCAACAAGGAACAGGTAGGCAAAGAGAACGGCAAGTCCGAGCACGATACCGGTCTGTCCGCCCGCGGCCTTCTCTTGAAGGGCCGTTCCGGTCCATTCAAAGCTGTATCCCACCGGCAGCGTTGCTGCTGAAACCCTCTGCATCGCGGTGAGTGCAGCGCCCGAACTGTATCCGGGTTTGGCGGCACCGTTCACAATTGCTGCGCGGTAGCCGTTGTAGCGAACGACCGTCTGAGGTCCCTGCACCAGCTTAGCTTGCGCGAGGGCACTGATCGGGACGACCGATCCCTGAGCATTGCGCACGTAGATCCGATCGATGTCGTCCGCGCGTCCCCGGAAGGGTGCATCCGCCTGCACGTTGACCTGCCACGTTCTACCGAACACGTTGAAGTCGTTCACATAGAAGCTGCCCAACGTGGACTGCAGCGCGTTGAAGATGTCGGTGATCTTGATACCCAGCACCTGCGCTTTATCGCGATCGATATCGAGATAGATCTGCGGCGTGTCGGCCGCGTAGGTGCTGAAGACACCCGCGAGCTCAGGTCGTTGATTGGCCGCGACGATAAGGCCGCGCATGGTCGCCGCGACATCGGTCGCCGGCTGACCCTGCAGCGCTTCGAGCACGTATTGGAAACCGCCGGTGCTGCCGAGGCCAAGAATTGGCGGCAGATTGAACGGGAACACGATCGCGCCCTTGATGGCTGAAAACTCGGGTCGCAGACGTGCGATGATAGCGCCGGCACTTTGCGCGGGATCGGTCCGGGTCTCATAGGGTTTTAAGCGGATAACGAAGAAGGCTTGGTTGGAGGACGCGATGTAGTCGATGAAGTTGAGCCCGACCACGGACAGAACGCCCTGGACACCCGGGATTGGCCTGACGATTGCTTCAACTTCCTTAACGATTTCCTCGGTGCGTGTGATCGAGGCTCCTTCGGGAAGCCGCATGGCGGCAAAGATAGCGCCCTGGTCCTCTTCCGGAAGAAACGTCTGCGGAAGCCGGTTGAACAGGAATACCGAGGCAGCGGCAACGCCCGCGACAATGATCACCCCGATGATGGAAACGCGCACGAGGCGGCGGACAATGGAGACATAGCCAAGTCGGACCCGTTCAATTCCACCAAGGATGTACCGCATAGGGCCCTGATTCGCATGGCCCCGCTTCAACAGGACGCCGCAGAGCGCCGGGCTCAACGTCAGCGCATTGAGGGCCGAGATGAGCATGGACACCGACACCGCGACGGCGAACTGTCGGAACAGCTGGCCGCTGATTCCAGGTACGAAGGCGACGGGCACGAACACCGATAGGAGCACTAGCGTAATGGCGATGATTGGTCCGGTGATTTCGGCCATCGCCTTCTTGCAGGCGGCCGGAATTGACAGGTCGGGTTCTTCTTCGATCACGCGCTCGACGTTCTCTACAACCACGATAGCGTCATCGACCACAATGCCGATCGCCAGAACGAGAGCCAGCAGCGACACGGTGTTGGCCGTATAGCCGATGATCAGCATGACGGCGAACGTCCCTACGATCGAGACGGGAACGGCGACGAGAGGTATTAGCGTCGTGCGTAATTTTCCCAGAAACAGAAAAACCACCAAGGCGACGAGAATGATGGCCTCGACCAAAGTATGAATCACTTCATCA
>JASHYD010001324.1 GCA_030043175.1 Xanthobacteraceae bacterium
TCGTTTCCACCGCATCCCCATGTCTGGCGTTGGCGGCAGGAACCGCGTCGGCGCAGAGGGCTGGCCAATCGGCGCAGCAAGTTCAAAGATCGCTCGGCGACTTGAACCGGGTGGTCGATCATACTCAGCGGCTCATTGCCGGCCAAAGATTCGATCATCTCTCTCGCGAGAATGATGAGTTTCGGGAGGCGTCGCAGGCACTGGAGAAAAGCATTGCGACCGAGCCCTCCGATTTCAAAATGAAGATCACGGCCATGCTGGAAAAGGCCAAGGCGGAATCGAAACATCTTGCTAACGCCGCGCAGACGCCCGATGGCGCCACGCTCGCCCGCATTCACACATCGCTTGCGGACGCCGTGAAGGAGATCCTCGCCGCCTTCCCCGACAGCGTACACCCGGGCTCTCCGAACCTCGCCGAGGAACAGCAAGAAGAACGGCCTGGGACGACCGGCTCCGCCCGATAATCTCGATAAAGCACGCCGCTGCCGCCCTGCCCCCCCGTCAGTTAGTTGTGTGTGCCTGGTGATCGATGCTACTTGCTCTGCGTCAGCGGTCGCGAGCCGCCACAGGCGGAGACTGCAAGTTTTCCATGAATCGCCACGCCGAGGCATTTGCGGAGCGCTTCGGTGGGAAGCGGTTGGCGAGGGGCAGCGGGCGGTGACCCCGAAAGCAAGCGGCAACCCGAGCGCGCTTGTGCAGTAACGCAAGGTGCAGCACGTCAGCTGATGGTAGGAGGATCGGACCGATAGACGGGCAACGATGCGTTCGATTTGGTCTCAAAGTGACCCAGCGGGCATGCCTCCGGGCACCGGATTAGTAAGGACCAAAGTTTCAACTCTCGGCGCACGTGGCGTCGGGCTCTAATAATAAGAGCAAAGCAGAACACCACGAAGTCGCTGTCATCGCGGCCCAGGGAGTACGTGAGCGGCGTTGGGATAGGACACCAGCAGCGGCAAAATATCACCTCACGGTTCACGGGGTCCCGCACCCTTTGGGCCGGGAGCGCCACTCGATGCGGCCATTTGTGTTTGAGACCACCGCGGGTGATTTCGCCTTTGCGGCGGGTCATCGCCGTCTCGCTATCAGCTTCTGGCCAGCACCTTGGAGTCCACGGCGGCCATCTCGCCGGTGGCTTGCTTGTCTGGCGCCCCGGCGGTGCCGAGTCGCATGGCCTTCTTGGCAATCTTGTAGACATCCCAGCTGATCGGCGTCGCCGGTTCGAGTTTCTTGGCCATGCGACAATTATCGACCGCAAGGTAAGTGTACCTTCAATCCGGCTGGCCGAGCAGTCTATCACGCGAAAACGCCAGCTATCGGCCCCGCGGGCTGCCGCTGCTGCGTTTCGGGCCGGCCTGTGTTTCGCAGGGTACTCGTCGCCATTAGGCCGTCTGCGGGCGTCACAGCCTACCGATGAAGGGTGTGCGCGAGATGAACTGCCTCTCCCAGCTTGGCGGGAAAGGCCATGAAGGCGAACTGCACGGAAAACAGTGTTCGGGCATCTTCGCGGTTGCGCTGATTTCGTCGATGGAATTTGCCGCTCGGCAGCGTCGGCTGCACGAAAAAGGGGCATTTTCGGTGCAGTTCCTTGCGCACCAGAGTGACCGAGCGTAATCGTCTCGCGGCGGCCAAGCCGACGGGCTGATGGTCCGGGGCGCGCACCTTCCCGGACATGCCGCCGCGTCCTTGCTTTGCTGGGGTGCGCAAGGTGCGCAATGTCCAAACAATCCTGCGGCGGGACCGACCCGCCTGCCAAGCCATCATCCCTTCTATCGAACCAATATGCGTTGCTGTGGGACCTCGCCGAGGCGAGAGAAAACGGCAGTCCGTGTCGTGCTGGTCGCGGATCATGGATGCCTCTTGGCCTGGCGAGATCCCCCGGCCGGGAGGGCGAGCCCTCCCGGTTTCCGTATCGGAACATGCGAGTAGGCCGACAGAGCTTATGAGCAAAGGAGGAAAGAATGGCCCGTACTCCAAAGCAAAGAGCGCGGTACGAGGCGGACTTTGATCCAGGTTACGGCCGGCCGCTACTGTTCGCGGTTGATGTATCAGAAGGCCCTCGCGGCTGGTGGACCACGCTTCGGTCTGGACGGCGAGCCCGCCGGCGAGGTGACGCCGGAGCAGATGGCAGGCGGCAAGTCTCGGGTCGCCGCGATCGAGGCCAGGCGGGCGCTGAGGGCCAAGGGGATTGCCGCTGAGAAACAGGCTGCCCGCAATGGTGCCAAGGCGCCCGAGGACCTGCAGCCGGCGATCGCGGCCCAATCCACAAAAGCCATCCCCGTAAACCCCGCAAGTCTCGCTGATCTCAAAGCGGCAGCGATTGCGCGAAAGAGGTCCGCACAATGACCGCCAGCGCACAAAGCCGACGCGACCGTGAGCAGGTGAGGACCACACCAGTCACGTGGCGCGAAATCATAACGGGCACGGACGCCTTTGCGTCCGGTGTCGCCGACGTGCGGGCTGGCCTCGGCTTTCGTCGCGGCTATGAACCTCCGCCCAAACCTGGCAACGACGGCACTGACTGGCAGTGGAACTACGAGCGCGGCCGGCAGTGGGCCGTCATCGCAGGCCCCGATGTTCCGTTCTTCGATGAGTTCGGCCGGATCGATCTCGAAGCTGTCGTTCGGATCTGCTCTTGCAGCAACGACATCCTATAAGGCTACTGCACGATGCTGCACGGCTACGACGACACGCCCGTCCAGCGCCAATTTGAGGACGCCATGAAGCGGGGCGGACTGGTGCCGCCGAAGCAAATTAAAGCCGACGGCAAGATCCATCGCTGCAACACCAAGGCAAGGAACGGCCGCGGTGACGGTGCCTATCTGCTCCATCTCGACGGCGTCATTCCGGCCGGCGGTTTCGAAAATTGGCAGGATGGCCGCGGCTGGGAAAATTGGTCATTCAATCCCGGCCGCGACCTGACGCGCAAAGAGCAGGACGAAGTCCGGCGGAAATCCGAAGCCGCCGGGAAGGCGCGGCAGGACGAGAAGGCGCGCGACCGGGAGCGGGCATCAAAAAAGGCAGCGCGGCTCTGGGAGAGTGCGCAGCTGTGTCCGGACGATCATCCCTATTTGGCAAGGAAAGGCATCAAAACGCATGGTGTGCGCGTGCTCTACGGATGCGTCGTCATCCCGCTTCGTGATGTCAACGGTGAGATTTTCTCCCTTCAGTTTATCGATACCGACGGCAAGAAGCGCTTCCTCAAGGGCGGGCGCGTCGGTGGCTGCATGCACCGCATCGACGGCGACGCTGGCCGGACCATCATCGGCGAAGGTTTCGCCACCTTGGCGTCGATCCATGAGGCAACTGGCGCCACGGTAATCATCGCCTTCGGTGCCGGCAATCTGCCGGCCGTCGCCGAGGCGGTGCGTAAGCAATTTCCCGATACGGGTGTCATCATTGCCGCCGATGATGATTGGAAAACGAAGGGTAATCCCGGCCGTACAAAGGCAATGGAGGCGGCTCGCGCGATCGGCGCCAGCCTCGCGATCCCAGATTTCGGTGCCAATCGGCGCGACAAGGATACCGATTTTAACGACTTGGCGAACTTTATTGGACCCGACGCCGTCAGACGTTGCATCAATGCGGCGATGAAGCAGAACATCGACGTTGAGGCCGAGATTGCGCGCCTGGCGAAACTCAGCACCGTCGAATATGAGCGCGAGCGCGAGCAAGTGGCAAAGCGGCTCGGTATGCGCGTATCGGTCCTTGATGCGGAAGTGGCACTAAAGCGCGACAAGCCCACTAAATCCAGGGACGGAATCAGTCGGCAGCACTGGAAAGTCGAACCGTGGGAGGAGCCTGTTGACCTTGCGGAGCTGCTCGAGGCGATACACGGCCAGATCACCAGGTACATGAAGATGTCGGAGACGGAGGTCGTCGCCGTGACGCTGTGGGTAGCTCACACGTGGGTGTTCGATGCGATGGATGTCTCGCCGTATCTGAACATTCGATCGCCGGCTCCTGAGTGCGGCAAGTCCAGACTTTTGAAGCTAATCTATTTCATGGGGCACCGGACCTATACGACCGGCAACATCAGCCCCGCCGCAATTTTCCGTGTCATCGATGAATGGCACCCAACGTTGCTCATCGACGAGGTGGATACTTTCCTCAAAGAGAACGAGGAAGCCCGCGGTATCCTCGACGCCGGCCATACCCGCGCGACTGCGTTCGTGACGCGGATAGTCGATGAGAAGGGGCAGCTTGTGCCGAAAGATTTTTCGACGTGGGCGCCCAAGGTTTTCTGCGGGATCGGCGAGATTGCCAGGACGCTTGCGGGCAGGTCGGTCATTGTTGAACTCCAGCGCAAAAAGATTGGCGAAAAGCTTCCGCGGCTACTTGAGCGCGATGTCGAAGCATTTGCTGATATCCGCTCCAAGGCGGCCCGGTGGGCGGAAGATGCGCTGCCGGCGCTCCAGAAGGCCGATACTGACGACAGCATTGCGGTGCCGGAAGCATTGAGTGACCGCGCCACAGATAATTGGCGACCGCTTCTTGCGATTGCCGATCTCGCCGGTGACGGCTGGCCGGAGAGGGCCCGGAATGCGGTCTTGGCACTGTCGGGCATCAGAGGGACCGAGGACATCGCGATCCAGCTTCTTCGGCATATTCGGGATGCGTTCCAGCGGCGCGACGATCAGGGCAACATCATCTTGCAATTGAAAGCGCTCAAGACGGAAGACCTTCTCGCGCATCTCACTGCGGACCCCGAGCGTCCATGGGCGGAATATCGGCGTGGCAAGCCGCTGTCAGCGAAGCCGCTCGGTACCCTACTTGGGAAGTTTGGGATCACCTCGGAAACG
>JASHYD010001325.1 GCA_030043175.1 Xanthobacteraceae bacterium
CGTACCGCAAAATTGACTTCCGAGATGGGTCACCTTCAGACCAAATAGGAGGCTGCATCGTTGCCTGTCTATTGGTCCGGACCTCCTACATGAGCTGCCGTTCTGCGCCTTGCGTTCGTCCTGAACAACGCGCTCGGGTCGCTCGCTTGTTTTCAAGGTGATCGCGGAATCTCAGGCAACCGTTCCCCACCGAAGCGCTTGCCAAAGGCCTCGGCGTCTTCAGGCTTGGCAAAGCAGAATGCGACAACGTCGCTGTGGTCGCGCCGCATGGGAGTACGTGAGCGGCGTCGCCGATAGGACACCGGCAGCGCAAAATATGACCTCACGGTTCACGCGGTCCCGCACCTTTTCGGCCGGGAGCGCCACGTGATGCGGGAACTGCGGAATTATCCGAAGTGGAGGCCATTTCCGATTGAGAGCGCCGCGGGTGATTTCGCCTTTGCGGTGGGTCATCGCCGTATGCCATCAGCTTCGTGGCCAGCATCTTGAAGCCCCTTGCGCTGACCTTCACGTATCGTGACACGAGACGACGGGCGGTTGAATACCGTCAGATAGTGAGCAATGTTTTAAGGCTCGCCCATAACGGGAACGGGCACTGCTCGTCGCTCGTTAGCCGCACCGCACCGGGACCAGTTTGCGATGCCGACCGGTTTCCGTCGCACTGGTCGCCCGACTGCGCCCATGGTTCAAGCGCCTTGCTGCCCGATCGTTGCTCCAGAGGCGTTCGGCCCCTGCGGACTTTGACCGACGGCGCTGGCGGCTTCTTGCCTGGCGTACCGTTGGATTGCTTGGACACGTGAGATCATCACCCGCGTGGCCCCAGCCCCACGCGGCTCTTAGAGCTTACCATTCCCACGCAGGAATCCAACGCCGGCCGCTGCGGCAGCGTTCCGGACCCGATTGGCTAGCTCACTGTCTCTAGGCGCGCCGGTCAGCCCTCAAGTGCCATCCGCCCCGCATCGGTGATCCTGATAGGGACTACCTTTACAACCGTGCGGCCGGGGCGAGAAGCGCTTCGCGGATTCCTGTTAACGCCACACTTGCGGCGCTGGCCCGTTCTCGCCTTTCACACTCGGACGACTGCATCGCTGTCGCGGGCGGGCATCGCAAGCTCGCACCTCGCGCGCTCCCGGTACCCGCACCATGTTGGTTCCGGCCCTCGATCGGGCTCAATACCGGCCTCGTTCCCAGCCGCAAGCGCGAACGCAGAGCGTAGCTCAGATGCCGCTGACGGAGCGGTCGCTTGCAGAATGCCCTGGCGGCTTTGAATAGGGCCGCCCTCGTCCAGCATGTGCTCGGCCGAGCGGTTGGCATGGAGGACGGTGCCGTGTTCGTTGGTCAACACGACGCCACAGCGCAGCGCATCGAGGGCTTCGGCCATCCGTGTACCCACGATGGTGCGCACATCCAGCACTTTGCTAATTGTCACCGCGCGCCGCAGATGCGGTAGCAACAGTTTTGCCAGCGTGATCTCGCGCTCGGTGAGGAGGCCTTGGCGTTCATTGCGTCCAACACCGAGGCCAGCGTGATGCGCTGGTGTGTGCATCAAAAATAAGTGCATGCTATCGACTGTGCCGATCGGCTTTTGCCACTCCTGAAAAAACGAAGACGATTCGACATACGCAGGGGAAAAGTGGCGCGACACCACATGCGGCTCGTCCAACGACGGCAAGGACGCGGACCGCCTGGCCGAATAAGGCATGCAGCTCAGGGACATGTTTGCGGAGCTGCTCGATGTGGTCCGGCTCTACGCCAACGGCCTTGTGAAGAAGCAGGCGATCATACCTAAGATCGCTCAAGGTCAGAATTATCCCGGCGCAGTCGAGCGCGTGCATGACATCGGCGAGCGTCTGCTCCCACCGAGAGGGATCGAGGGCACAGTCGTAGATCGAGCCAATCAAGTCCGACAATGCTTGAGACGATATTACATCGGCCACTGATCACCCCCACACAGCTTTCAGGTCCGAACTTTGGTAATGATGTACCCACATGGTCGTTCCGTTATAGCACTTTTTTGCCCTTCCTCCGCCAAATGGCCGATATCCCCGCCTTCGAGCCGGTGGTATGTTATTAACGAGCTGCCAGCGGGGCGTGCCGATGCCCACGCGAATTAACGGCGGCGGGGGGAAGGCCCACGGCGGGCATTGAACCTTAAAAAATTGTCTTTGATCGAGCGTGCCTCCCGGCGCGCGATTGCATCTACATGGAGGAAACCAATGAAACGATTAGGGCTAGGGATCATCGTTGCGCTCGGCTTGACGTTGCCGGCGTTCAGCCAAGAAGCTGACCCGCTCATTGGAAAGTGGAAGCTTAACGTTGAGAAGTCAACCAGTACCGGCCAATTCGCGAAATTGACCATCAATACTTACACTAGGGATGGACAAAATATCCTCAACACCATTGAAGGTATAGACGTCCAAGACAAACCGTACAAAATCGTACTTCAGCACATTTACGACGGAATGCCTCACCCATCGATAGGTGGGCCTAATTATGACTCAACCGCTTATACCCGAATTGGTAACACTATAAACCTTATTCGGTTTAAACAAGGGAAGGTCGTGGAGGTTGGTCAGGGCGTAATTGTTCCCGGCAAAACGTTGACGTTTACAGACGAAGGCGTCACCGCAAACGGTCAACCGTACCATTTTGTTATCGTATATGACCGGCAATAAATGGAGGCAATCAATGCGTCGCATCATTCTCGCTTGCGCCATCGCTGGCGTTCTGAGTGTACCGGTGAAAGCCGATGAAACGTTGAAGTGGCATTATGAAGTCCGCATTACGTCTAACCAAAATCAACAAGTTGGCGACGTTGAAAAGCATATTATGGGAGTCCTTCGTGCAGAAGGACCCGCCTCTTTACTTGATGGTAGCATGGCCACAACCGCATCGGTCGGTGCGTATGATATCGTTGTTGGTTCTGGGGGAACCGAGAGCGGCTACGCTTCCATCACTTTTGCTGACGGTTCCGAACTGTGGTTCAAATACGCCGGAGCATTAAAATGGGGCGAGACGAAAAATATCGACCATGGCACCTCGATCATAATCGGCGGCAAGGGCCGATATGCAGGGGCAAAAGGGTACGCCACTTGGGAAGGTGAATTAATTCGCGGGCCTAATGCGGCGGGGCAGTTCGACACCGTGGTCAACATCAAAAAGTGAGGGAGGGAACAATGTCACGTATCGTTTTCGCCTGCGCCCTCGCGGGCGTTTTGAGCGTGCCGGCATTCGGGCAAGGCGTCGATCCGCTGATCGGGACGTGGAAATTCAACCCCGAGAAATCGACGGCCACTACCCATTACCGAAACGCTTTTCCTTCACGGTCATCAAAGACGGGCAAAACATGCTTAGCATCGTCGAAGGTTTAGATGTCGAAGGTCGGGCGTTCAAATTCCTGGTTCCCCATATCTATGATGAAATGCCACACCCGATAACGGGTAGCCCTAATTGGGATTCAACACGTATCACCAGGATCGGGCCTACATTCAATCAAGTCCGTTTCCGCCAGGGGAAGCCTGTGGAGGTTATGCAGGGGATAATTGGCGACAAGACCTTTACGGGCACTGCCGAAGGCGTCGCTCCGAATGGTTCTTCGTATCACAACGTTCTGGTGTACGGCAGGCAATAGGAGGAAATCATGCGTCGTATCATTGCTGCCTGCGCCCTCGCGGGCATTTTGAGCGCGTCGGCGAAAGCCGATGAAACGGTGAAATGGAGGCATGTGCATCATTACGCATCGAACCAAAACCAGGAGGTTCCCGCCAACGGCCATATCCTGGGCGTCATTCGTCTGCCCGGAATAGCGTTCTTTCCAGATGGAAGTATTGGCACAAGCTTGGTGATCGGCACCTACGATTTTTACGCTGGAGCATCAACAAGCGGCGGCTATTACACCGTTACTTTTGCCGATGGCTCAGAACTGTGGATGAAGTGGACCGGAGAAAATAAACTCATCGCCCCAGGAAAACCCGCAACAAAGGGAGGGGGCACCGTGATCGTGATTGGCGGCAAGGGCCGATATGCGGATGCGAAAGGTGAAGGGACCTTCGTGGCTGAAGCGACCGGGGGCGCACCTGACGGCATCCAATACGTCGATAACGTGATCAACATCAAAAAGTGAGTGGAGATCATGTATCGCCACCTTGCTGGCTATCAGGCGAAAAAAACAATGCGTCTCAGTGCGGAGCAACGCTATGTGCTAGAGCTACTTGCCAGCGACCGGCGCGACGCCAGCAAGGAAGCGCTCGTATTCGTCCAGCAGTTCGATCGCGATACGATCGCCACCCTCATCCGCATCGGGCTCGCAACAACACAGCGCGTGATCCTCAAGGCTGGCGACAAGGTGGTCGAGGTCGGCCGTATCACGATCACTAAAGTCGGCCGGCAAGCGATCGAAGGGTGAAGAACGCATCAGGCTGGCGCTCCACAGTCAACTCCGGTCACTCCCCAGGGAGATTCCCGGAGTTTTCTCCCTTCGATCGGTCTGTATAACTCGCAGCGGGCTCATTCTCTGACCCGACGCAATGAGTTCGGTCAGGTCCGCCGTGGTGTCCCACAAGAGGCGATACGGGGACCACGATGTCGGCACCACCTGAACAGCCACACCTCCTGCCGAGCAACGGCGCGCACTAAAGCTACTCGCCAGGATTCCGGGCGGGGCCGCCGAGGCGACGTTGTTCGCCCATGATTCTGGCGTGAGATGCTGGCAGGACTTGTACTCGCCGGGTTCGCAACGGTGACAACGGCGTTTATCAGGACCGGCGGCCCGACGATGAAAGTGGACCGCTACCGTATCACAGCCGCCGGACGGAGGGCGATCGAAGGTTGATCGAGCGCTTCAATCAGTGACTCGGTGCGCGCCCCAAGCGCCCGATAGGGCTTCAGGCGATATCGCATCGGCCACTGGTCACCCCCGCGGCCTTCAGGTCCAACTTTGGTAATGATATACCAAAACACTCGCTCTGTATAACACTTTTTTGCCCTTCCTCCGCCAAATGGCCGATAGGCGAGCCTTCGAGCGGGTGGTATTTTTAGTTAGCGAGCTGCCATCGGGCGTGCCGAAAGCCCGTGCATTGAACGGCGGCCTGGTGTGCCTACGGCGGGCAATTGATCTCAAAACCAGTGTTTTGATGCACGCGCTTCACGCGCGCGATTGCGCTTGCGAGGATAATCATGAGGGCATTGTTCTTTTTACTATCCATCGGTGTCGCACATGCTGATCGCCTCAAGGAAAACGTCACCTTCGGCATTCCACACGGCACGTCGCTGTCGGTCGCTAGTCCGGGCCTAGCGAGCTATCACCAGCTTTTCCGCTATGGCGACACCTGTATCGGCAAGGAAGACAGTCGCTTCACCGTCAAACGCATCGCCGGCCAGCTCGTGACCGGCGAATATCATCTCGTTGAGAATGATATCGCCTACTACAACGAATGTCCCAGCGGCACCTTTGTGATGACCGCTGAGGATGCCGAGAATTTGTGTCGTGCTCAGGCGGAAGCCGATGAGCGCGAGTGGGATAAGCCATACATTTCGTAAAGGAGGAAAGCATCATGAAGATGCAATTGACTTTTGTCACGACTGCACTGCTTTGCTTGACGCTGCCGGCATTCGGGCAACAAGCCGTTTTTTACAACCCCACTCCCGGTCGATCTTGGGTAACTCACTATACTACGGCGCTTGAGAAAGATGCCTCGCGCACCGTAACGGTTTCAACTAATACTTATGCACCAGTAATAGGAGCCGCGTCCACGGCCGATTTCATTGGCTACGAATTTCACCGGCATCCTGGTGATCAATGGAATACCGTTGTGGAGGGAGAACTCACCATAACTATAAAAGGCCAGCGACCGCGCACGCTCAAGGTCGGTGACAGTGTGTATTTGCCACGCGGCACCATCCACCACACTCGAAATCTCACTAATAAACCGACGCGCACGATAGAGCTTTTTATTGCGGACAAAGACAAGCCAAGCGCGGAACTCGTTACCGAGCAATAGGGAGGAAATCATGCGTCACATCATTCTCGCGTGTGCCATCGCTGGCGTTCTTGCTGTACCGGCGAAAGCCCAATCACTCAGGGACCAGCTTGTTGGAGCTTGGGAATTCGTATCGTGCGACCCTAATTCCGTTCTTGCAGAAGCCTGCGGCACGAACCCCAACGGCGTTCATTTCCTAGACGCTAGCGGTCACTACACGACAATAATCGCTGCGCGCGGTCGTTCTGGAGCAAATGCCCGCCGCGCCTCACCGGCAGAAGAAATCAAAGCAATAGCAGTTAAGTTCCTTGCCAATTTCGGAACCTGGTCAGTGAATGAAGCTGATAGAACGATCAGTTATCACATTCAAGGTGCGCTTTACCCAAATGCTGAAGGGCAAGATGGCAGCGTTACGATCACCAGCGTTTCTGAGAACGAATTGAAGCTCGGTCAAACTGTGTACCGGCGGATTAGAAAGTGATGGAGGAAATCAAATGCGTCGAATTATTCTCGCTCTCGCCTTCGCGGGCATTCTGAGCGTGCCGGCGAAAGCCGATGAAACGTTGAAATTCCGGGTCGTGCAATACGCTGCATCCGTTCAAGTCCAGCCAATCGGCGATGTTAAGCGGGCATATACAGGCGTTCGTTCGTTATCCGGGGCTCGCCAGTTTTCCTGACGGGAGCATAGGCAGAACTACAATGTTCAATGCGATTGATGGCGATGTGTCTCCTGGCGGTAGTGGAACAGTCAACGGCTATGAGAACATCGTTTTTAACGATGCTTCGGAGCTGTGGTTAAAATACATCGGAACATTCAAGTTCGACAGCAAAGGGGCGCTTTCGGGAAACGGCACCTTTACTGTGACCAGCGGCAAAGGCCGATATGCGGAAGCAAAAGGGGATGGAACTTACGAGGCATCGGGAGCGGCAGGACCCGAACAGCTTGGCGCTGTCGATATCGTAATCAACATCAAAAAGTGAGGGGGAGTCATGTACCGCATTCTTCTATGTGCCGCAGCGGCGCTCTTCATCGCAAGTCAAGCTGAGGCGCAAACGTCAACGCCGGCTCTCATTTACGCCTGCGTCAACAACGGCAACGGCACCATCCACGTCGTCGCACCGAATCAAGCGTGTCAGACCAATGAAATCTCGCTGATCTGTGCTGCGCAGAGGATAACTGCCGAGAGCGTACGACACCGCCGTCGCTGAGGTTTCTCGGGCGCCGGGTCTATGTCGCCGTGACCATGTTGCTCATTTCGGTGCTGGTGGTGCACGGCGGAACGCGGACACAGCTGTCGGAACTGTCGCGCGAGTTTGGCGTCGACCGCCGCACCGTCGCACGTTGGCGAGAATGGTGGCGCCCGACGTTCGGAGACTCTGTTCTGGCAAGCGGCGCAAGCCGCCTTCTCGCCGCTGGCTGATGAAAGCCGTCTGCCTGCGTCCATGCTCGAGAGATTCCTGGGCGGGCGGCTCAGACGGTTTGTGAAGTTGCTGTGCTTCCTCAGGCCGATCACCGGAGGGGCTGCCGCCGTGCGCGTTTCGTAAGGGACTCCGCGATTCCGCAGAAGACGCGCGTCGTCACCGGCGAGGCGCTTTTCTACGGTCCC
>JASHYD010001326.1 GCA_030043175.1 Xanthobacteraceae bacterium
ATGCGAATTCCGATCCCAGCGCATCCCAGGCCAGCTTGAAGAATTTCACCCGCTCTTGCGGCGTGAAGAGAGGAGATTTCTGCGTCTTGTCGATCAAGTCGGCAAGCAGCGGATTGTCGAAGTCGGCAACGCTTGACGGCTGCATGATGAGACCGCCGCCGGCGAGATCCCTGATCGCGGTGATGAGCTTCGGATAGAGCTGCTGGGTGAGCGTCTGCGCCGAATAGAGCAGGTGGCGATCCGGAACAAAGTAGGGGCCGGCGCGCTGCCCTTTGGCTTCCATGCCGTGCAGCAGGCCCTCGACGAGGCCGACCTGCGCGGCGATCTGGCCCAACGAATCGCGAACCTGCGGAAATGCCGCAATGCCGTTTGCTTCGGCGATGCGATGGGCGACCCCGGCGAGGAAACGTATCTTCACGAGCAACCTGATCTGGCATTGATAGTTCTGGTAGATGTGTGCCGGCGTCCCATGAAACTGCTTGAGGGTCATCTCTATGTTCTGGTTAACGAATACGCGCTCGAACGGCACCTTGACGTCGTCGAAGTAGAGTACGGCATCGTTTTCGTCGAACTGACTGGACAGCGGGTTGTCAAAGCAAGAGGCTGCAGTGTCCTCGTACGACTTGCGGGAAAGCACGCGCAACCCCTTGACGTTCATGGGAACCGCGAACGAAACAGCGTGCCTCTCGTCCCCCGGGGCGAGCGGCTGGACGCAGGTCACGAACACTTCATTCGCCATGATGCTTGATGTGGCCAGCATCTTAGCGCCCCTGATGGTCAGGCCTTCACCATCTTCATCGACCACCGCAGCAGCGAGATTGGGGTCGGCTTGGGCATGGGCTGATTTCGAGCGGTCGGCCTGCGGGTTGATGATAACGTAAGTCAGAAACAGGTCATTATCGCGGGCGAACCGGTAATAGTCCCGCAAGGCCGCAGCGCGCTTGCGATCATAGGCCTCGAACAGTTCGATGCCCATGAACATGCCGCTGATGCATGACGCGACATGATCAGGCGAGCGCCCCATGAACCCGAAATGCAGCTCGGCCCAGGCTTCAAGCGCCCGGCGCCGCTCGAGCAATTGGCTATGGTTTTCCGGAAGTTGCCAGCAGCGGTTGATGCGCCGCCCAGTGTCCGGGCTCGCGAACGTCAAGGCGTCGATGCGGCCTGGCTGCGCCTGGAAGTCGTAAAGGGCGGCCACCGTTCGGATGGCGTTACGAAAGGCTTTGTGGGTGGTCACGTCAGCAACGCGTGCGCCGTAAATATAGACGTCGCGCCCGTCGTGCAGACTCTCGACGTGAGCCCGCCCTGTCTTGATCGGAATCATTTCCCATCCCAATTCTGAGGTTTGTCCTGCGCCGCATTTCGCGGTCGTCATGATAGCACGGCGACAACCCGCTAATGCGTTCGCCGACCCTGCCAGCAAATGGGAGGGCCGCGTGTATGCATGCGGGTGCGCCTAGTGTATGGGTAGCGCGTGGGTGCGGGAGTGATTTGGAATTAAGGGGCAGGAGCCAAGCAAAAAGGTCGCAGGCCCGCTGCGGCCGGCGCAATTTTTCTGATGGTTAAGAAAAGCTTGCGAGAATGTTATGCTGAATATGCCACTGGAACGTATCAGCGTTGAACCGCATATCCACCTGAGCTGACAGACCCTAAAAAAGCCGTCGTCGGAATGCGTCATCGACAGCAAGGCGCGATAAATCTGGGCTGGACAATAGATTGGTGTCCTTATGGATGTGATTCTGGTCAAGATTTTAGCTGCGTTCCTTGCCCTCAGCTTGGTAACGACGCGCCCCGACGCCATCAAGACGCAGTTCGATCCGCAGCGCGACCAGGCCGAGGTCACTCGGATCTTGCGTGACGGCTGCGCCCACATGCGCAAAGCGTTCGATGTCGAATCCATTGACATTGACGACCTCATCACGACCGCAATGGATGATCCGCAAGCAAAGGATGATCCCCAAGCGCTGTCGGGCGTCAAGGTGCTTCACGGGCTGAAGTTCGATACCCTTCTCGCGGTCTACAAGCAATTCTGCAAGGGCGACGACAAAGCTTCGGTGGACCTTGGCGAGGTGATCCAATTCTACAACGGCGCTGTCGCTGATCTTCCCGATCCCACACGTCTCAAGGGTGCCCGCATGGCCGCGTCCGGCGGGATTCTCGATGCCAAAGGGGAACGCTTCGCCGATCTCACCGAGAGCAACCGCCGCGTCTGGGTGCCATTGCGGGACATTCCCGTTGATGTCCAGAAGGCATTCATCGCAGCTGAGGACAGGCGCTTTTACGAACATCACGGAGTTGACGAGCACGCTATCGTGCGCGCCATGGTGTCGAACCTTGCCGGCCGCCCGCAAGGCGGCTCGACCATCACCCAGCAGGTCGTCAAGAACCTGCTGGTCGGCGATGACGTCACCTACGAACGCAAGATGCGCGAGATCATCCTGGCTTCCCGGGTGGAGCACAATTTCACCAAAGCGGAGATCCTGGAACTCTATCTCAACTCGATTTACTTCGGCCGCGGTGCGTGGGGAATCGAGCTGGCGGCGCGCAATTACTTCGGCAAGCCGGCCTCCGCATTGACGCTGGAGGAAGGTGCAATGCTGGCCGGCCTGCCCAAAGGGCCGACTTATTACAGCCCGGATCGCCGTCCCGATCGAGCGCGGGAGCGACTCGCCTATGTCGTGAGCCGGATGCAGGAAGATGGCGTGGCAGATGCCGCGGCGATCGACAGCGCCAAACTCTCGTTACCCCAGATGGTCGCCTACACCCCGACTCAACAGCGTGATTCGGGCTACTACTTCCTCGACCAGGTGACGCGCGAAGCGCGGTCGCTTGCCGGATTGGCGACTCTGACGACTGCAGGCACGGCGGTGCGCACCACCGTTCGTGCCGACCTTGAGCGGGCCACCGAAGCGGCGCTGCAGGAGGGCCTGGCCCAGTACGAGATGCGCACCGGCCGCACTGAATGGCACGGAGCGGAGGCCAATCTCGCTGAAGCGGTGCGACGCATCGAGGCGTCGCAGCCGGCGGCGGTTCCCGAGATACCGGCGGTACCCGATGCGAAGACCGGCCGCGGACCCGCCCGCGCGGTGGATGGCGCAAAACCGTCACGCAGCGCCGCAAAGCTCGCGCCAGGTCCCGGCTCACCCAGTCGCGGCTCGGCGGCTGCGGGGGCACCGAGCGCGAACGCCTCGTCCGGCATCGCCGGCCCCCTGCCGTTGGCTCCTGCGGCGGCTCCCGTCGTCAGGCCAAAGCCGGCTTGGCAGCAGGCGCTCGACGCGGCGCATGTGCCGCTCTACGACGTCCACTGGTCGAGCGCGATCGTGCTGCCGAGCAGCGATCGCAGCGGCGTACGCGTTGGCCTGCCGGACGGTCGCATCGTGCCGTTATCCTCGGCGGGTCTCGCCGGCCGGCGCGGTCTCAACCCTTACGATGTGGTGTTCGTGAAGGTCAGCGACGCCAGGGGCAAGCAGACCCGGGCCGAGCTGCGCGTGCGCCCGACCGTCCAGGGCGCCGCCATGATCCTCGACAACAAGACCGGCGCCATTCTCGCCATGACGGGCGGCTTCTCTTATCCGTTGAGCCAGCTCAACCGGGCAACCCAGGCAGCACGCCAGCCGGGCTCCTCGCTCAAGCCGTTCACCTATTTGGCGGCGCTGCAGCGCGGCTTGCAACCCAATACGCTGGTGAGAGACCAAGCCGTGACCCTGCCGCCGATGGGCGATTCCTCCCGTGCGCGGGAGAAGGACTACTGGTCGCCCAAGAACGCCGATGGGGGCGGCGGCGGCATCACGACGTTGCGACGCGGGTTGGAGAATTCGAAGAACCTTGTCACCGCCAACCTGCTCGACGGCGGCATCGACTCCGACCCGAGCCAAAGTCTCGCACGCGTCTGCGAACTGACGATTGACGCGCAGATCTACCGCGATTGCGTTGCCTATTATCCGTTCGTTCTCGGCGCCCAGCCCGCCCGGTTGATCGACATGGCGGCATTTTACGCGGCAGTCGCCACGGAGGGCCGCCGCCCCTCACCCTACGCCATCGAGTCGATTGAGCAGAACGGCCGCACCGTCTACACCCACACGCCGGAAGCGAAATGGCTGGCCGGCGGCGACCGGCCGTCGTTCTTTCAACTGCGCACCATGTTGCAGGGCGTCGTGGCCCGCGGTACGGCGCGCGCGATCGGGCACTTATCGTCCTACGTGGGCGGCAAAACCGGCACCAGCGACGACGGCAACGACGCTTGGTTCATTGGCTTTACCAACGACGTGACGATTGGCGCTTGGGTCGGCTACGACAACGCCGACGGCAAACGACGCACGCTCGGCAACAACCAGACCGGCGGACGAGTAGCCGTGCCGATCTTCGCGCAGATCGTCGAAGCGAGCTGGGCGAACTACGCCCGCAAAACGCCGCTCAATCCGCCATCGCCGGAGGCCAAAAAAGAACTTGTGGCGATGCAGATCGACCTTGAGAGCGGAACCCCGCTCGGTGATCGTGGTCCTGGTCCGGAGGGCTTTACGGAATATTTCCGCATACGGCACGGGCAGGTCGAGGAAACCCGCTATGCGCTGGTGTCACCGGACGAGGTCGCCGCGAACGGGCTCGGCGATGACCAGTATTATTCTCGCGACCCGAACGCCGGCGAGCGGTACTCCGGGGGCGGCTATTACGCGCAACCGCAGCGTCCCGGTGATCTTTTCCAGTTGTTCGGCAGTTTGTTCGGCCAGCCGCAGCGCCAAGCCTTTCCGCCAAGCGCCGGCGGCGGGTATGGCGATCTTTATTCGCGCAGCCCGGAGGATCGTCGGTGGTTCCCGCCACGTCGGGTCGACCCCGACGTGCCATGGCGCGACCGCCAACGCAGCGATTATTGATATTCGGTTGGCCAGTCACGGCGATCGTGAGAAGGACCTGAGATGAGAGCGCCCGACGTTGCATTTTTCGGAATTCTGGTGGCCGCTGGCTGCATGCCGGCCCATTGCTGGGCCCAGGACTTCCAGATGAAGGAAGTTTCAACCCTGCCGCCGCTGACGGCGGGCGCCTTGGTACCCCACACGATCCTGTTTGCGGATCATCGCAAGGACGAACTCGTCGATCCCACCACCGGGCTCATCCATTTCTCGGACTGGGAGCGTTCACGGCCGCAACAGAAGCAACTGCTGAGCTTATTTCCCTCATTCGAGGAGCCGACGGTGAGCAGCGCCGAGGGTGCTGGCAAGCCGCGCAAGCGACGGCTTCACGTCTATGTGGCGGAAGCGCGCTTTGCGGTGGCCAAGCCGGCCGCCTCGATCAACCTGTCGAAACTGATCACGCTTGCCACGATTCAGCAACTCGATCCGTCCATTCAGCATCACCTGATCTCGGCAGCTGACGTTATTCCAAACAAGGAGCCGAACTCGCCGAACCGTAATCCGAAGCGCCAGTGGTGCGAAGGCAGTGCCAGTTTGATCTGCATCCAATCGAGGTACCAACTCGAAGGACGGCTGCCGACCGGCATCATGCTGGTGAATAAGATCCGCGAAAACCACAAGAGGATTGCGGATTTCATGGAATTTCAGAGCGAGCTGCGGCTGGTTCCGGAGGCGGAGGTCGACCAGGCGGCCCTGGCCAAGGCGACCGGCGTTGATGCTCCGGTGGCGGGCGTGGTCGAGCAGAACATCTTCTATGTCAATCAAATCATGCAGTTCGGCAAATTTATCGCGGTGCTGCAGCCCGATCCGGCCGATGCCAAGAAGTCCATCGCGACCGCGCTCATTGCGCTCGCAGTCGACAGCGAACTGTTCGAGAAGAAGAAGGAGCTCGAAAGCGTGCCCATCCTGCGCAACCTTGTGCCCGCGCAGGTGCTCGCCGGCAACAGCTCATTCAATACCGGAAATTCGATCAGCGCCGGGCTGCCGAAATATTCCCGCAATCGCATCAAGGCCGTCGCGACCCTGTTGGAAAAGTGAGCGAAGTCGCGGTTCCATCTCAACGCAACGCAGCGCATGGACCACTTGTCCGACGTCAAATCAATCGACTGCGATGTCCACCCGCGCGTGCCCGGCATGCGGGCGCTGGTGCCTTACCTTGAGGACTTCTGGCGCGATTGCGTCGAGGACCGCGGCATAACCTCGCTTGAGAGCATCGCTTATCCGCCAAACGCGCCGATTTCGGCGCGCTCCGATTTTCGGGCAGTGGACGGTGGGGCGGGGGTGGCAACCACCGTTGGCGAATTGCAAGCGCAAGTATTCGACCGCTGGGGCATGAGCTTGGCGATCTGCAACTGCCTCTATGGCGTCCAGCTTGTTTTAAACGAGGATATGGCGCGTGCCTTCGCGCGCGCTCTCAATGAGTGGATCGCAACGCAATGGCTCGACCGTGAGGAGCGGCTTCGCGCATCGATTGTGGTGCCGTTGCAGAATGTCGAATTTGCCGTCGACGAAATCGAACGGTGGGCGGGGGACCCGCGCTTCGTCCAGGTGCTGGTGCTCGCGATGGGCGAAGTCCCGCTGGGTCGCCGCCAGTTCTGGCCGATCTACGCGGCGGCCGAACGCCATGGCCGGCCGATCGGAATTCATGCCGGCAGTGCATACCGGCATCCTGTCACCTCACTGGGGTGGCCCACCTCCTACGTCGAGGATTATGCGGCCCAGGCGCAGGGCTTTCAATCGCAGGTCGCCAGTCTCATCTGCGAGGGCGTGCTGAGCAAGCATCCGGCTCTCAAGGTGGTGCTGATCGAGTCCGGCGTCACCTGGGTGCCGGCCTTCTTATGGCGCATGTCGAAGTTCTGGCGCGGCCTGCGTACCGAGATTCCGTGGATCGACAGGTCCCCATCAGAAATCTTCCGCGATCATTTTCGCCTCACCGTGCAACCCTTCGATGCGCCGGATTCGCCCGACATTGTCCACCGTGTCACCGACCATCTTGGTTCCGATGAACTCTTGCTTTTTTCCTCCGACTACCCGCATTGGCAGTTTGACGGCGACAACTTCCTCCCTGCCGGCATTCCCCCTGACCTCGCGCGTAAGATCATGGTGGACAATCCCCACGCCACGTATTTTGCGCAGCCCAATTCTCTTGCGCCTGCGGCTGTTTCGTAGAGACGGGTTCACGCGCAGCGAAACCCGGCGCCACGACCGATGATGACAGGCGCGACGCATCCGCCATCGCACCGATCGTAAAAAAGGTTTGTGATGCCCATCCGAGCGCTCGCTCCAATTGACGCATAGACGCTCGGTTCACGATTGGCCGTTGCGACCCACCGCGGGCCGTAGATTGCGGCGATCCCCCTGACGCTGGGTTGTCCCGATCCGATCGAAATATTCCAAGACCTGGATGGTCAGGTTTCGGCCAATGCCGCTCACGCGGTTGAAATCGGCAGCGGAAAATGTGCCGTCGGGAGATTCGCCAGCGACTTGTCCGGCGATCCGCTCCAGTTCGTCGAGCGTTGCGGGCAGGAAATAGCGGTTTTTTGCCACCTGATGCACCCAACCGAGTTGCTCGGCGCGGGCGAGGAACGCGTTGAGCGGGGCAAGCGCAATTCGCACGCAATCGACCAGTTCTAGCACCCGCGGCGGACGCACGCCGGTAGCCGCGAGAGCTGCCGCGACACGCTTCCAAAGGGCAGCTTCCGCCGGCGTCGGTTGGGCCTGGTGACCGGAAAGATGAATGATGATGCCCCGGCGGGCAACGATGCCGGCCTCGCAAAGCTCCGCGACCGCGCGGCGCAGCAATGATTTCGTGACAGGGGGACGCACAGCCGCATGAATGCCGGTTTCGGCGAGCCCGAGCAGTTCCGGGTGATTGCGGTGATGCGCACCAAGCAGTTCTACGGTTCCATCAAGCAATGCCTGCCAATGATCGGCATGCAAGGCGATCTTCGCGTTCCCATCGTGAAAGATTTTGGCAGGGTGGACCGCAAGGAGTGCTTCGCATTCCGATGTCGTCAGATTCCAGGACCGCACAAAGATATCAAGATCGAAGCCGCGAACCGATGCCGCCATCATGCGGGCGAAGGCTGTCGCGGCGTCGGCTGCTCGGAGCGCCTCAAGCAGCGCCAACCGCATCGCCTTGTTGTGGCGGGTTGGCGGCAGCGGATCGAGAACCGAGCCGCCGCCGAGGGTCCGCTTCGCCGGCTGATCCCTGAGGATGAACTTCTGCATCGCCCAAGCCGCAATGGGCCTGTCGAGGTGGAGCGCCGCAACAACGGCTTCGCCCGACTGCACGGCCTTGCCGGAGAGGAGCGCGACGCGGCAAGTGAGCTCCTGCGTACCGATATGAAGATGCGCTGGCGTCCAATGGCGCAGCGGCCGCTCGAACCCGACCAGGCGCAAATCGACTTCGATGCGTTGGGTCGCCTGGTTCGGGCCAGCGGTGATCCAAACACCGCGCCGCAGATCATCAAGCCCCACCCCGGACAGTTGCATCGCGCAGCGATCGCCCGCCTGAACCTGTGACACGTCACGGTCATGGATGCGCAAGGAGCGCACCCGCGTCGTGACCCCGGCGGGCGCAACCGTTACGATTTCTCCGAGACGGGCGACACCCGCATGAACGGACCCCGTCACGACGACGCCGACGCCATAGAGAATGAATGCCCGATCAACCGCCAGTCGAAACTGCCCGGCGGGTAGCGGCCCCACATGGGTTTGCGCCAAAGCCGCGATGTGGGCGCGCAGCGGCCCAATGCTTTCGTGCCTGTGAACACAGGTGCGGAAAACACTTTCCGCCGTTATACGCGTGTGGCTGAGCAGCGCGCGGATTTCCGCTTCCACGTCATCGCTGCGCGCCGCCTCTACTTTATCGGTTTTGGTGATCGCGACGGTCGCCCGCGCCACGCCCAGCAGATCGAGGATTTCGACGTGCTCGACCGTTTGCGGCATTACGCCGTCATCGGCAGCCACCACGAGCAGGGCATGATCCACATTGCTGACGCCAGCCAGCATGTTCTTTATGAAGCGCTGATGTCCCGGCACGTCGACGAAACCGATCAGTCGTCCATCCGGCGCCGGCGCATAGGCAAAACCGAGATCGATGGTGAGGCCGCGCGCCCTTTCCTCCGGCAGGCGATCGGTGTCGACACCGGTGAGGGCGCGAACCAGCGCGGTCTTGCCATGGTCGACGTGTCCGGCCGTCGCGATGATCATGGGCGGGCGTCGAGCCTACATGGGCGGCGTGAGCGAAGGATGCGGGGAGGGGCCGCGGCGTGCAACAGCGCCTTTGCCCTCCCTATACGGGTGATTCCCGTCGGAAGAAATCCGTCTTATCATGGCGCCATGATACACGACGCCGCTCCACATATCGAAACCAAGGACAATCCGGCATTCGCGGCCGGGACTTTCATTGCCTTCATCAAGCAGGATTGCCCAACCTGCGTTCTGGCGATGCCGGCGCTGCGCGAGATCGAGCAGCGTATCGCCCGCTCCGGCGGGGCACTTACCGTGCAGGTGCAGGACGATCTGAGCTTCGCTGCGGGTTTTTCGCAGGCGAGCGACGACAGCGCGCTCGCAGCCTCTTACCGCTACAACATCGACACCGTGCCGACCCTGGTCCGCCTCACGGGCGGCCAGGAGGACGCGCGGGTGGTCGGCTGGCGGCGCTCGGAATGGCAAGCCATCACTGGGCTCCCCGGGCTTGGCGAAGGGCTGCCGGAATATCGGCCGGGCTGCGGATCGAAAACCATGGACCCCGGCATGCCGGTGCGGCTCAAGGTGAAATACGGCAACACCGGCCTCGCATCCCGCCGCATTGAAGTGCCGGCACTCTCCGATCCGCTCGAAACCTGCTATGAGCGTGGCTGGACGGATGGTCTGCCGGTGGTGCCGCCCACCGAGGAACGCGTGCTCGCAATGCTTGACGGCACCTCGCGCGCACCGGGCGAAGTTATCGGCCTGATACCACCTAACCTTGCTCAATGTACCGTGGAGAAGGTTGCCATCAACGCCGTGATGGCGGGCGGGCGGCCCGAATACATGCCCGTGGTGCTGAGCGCGGTCGAAGCCGCGCTGATGCCGGCCTTCGGGCTCCATGGGGTGCTCGCCACCACCAACGCCTGCACGCCGGTCGTGATGGTCAACGGGCCGGTTGCGCGCGCCATCGGCATGAACGCGAAGGGCAATGTGTTCGGCCAGGGCAACCGCGCTAACGCGGCGATCGGCCGTACGCTGCAGCTCATTGTCCGCAATGTTGGCGGCGGGCGGCCGGGCGAGATCGATCGCTCGGTCTTCGGCAGCCCGGCGAAATACTCCTTCTGTTTCGCTGAGGACGAGGAAGACCCCCGCTGGGAATCCTATGCGGTATCGCTCGGCTATTCGCCGAATGCCTCAACCGTCACGATATTTCCGGGCGACGGCATCACCCAGATTATCGATCACATTTCGCGACGGCCTGAGGATTTGTGCCGCTCCTTTGCGGGCTGCATCCGGGCGATATATGGCACCGGCCATATCATCGGCGTGCAGGCCTTCCTGGCGATCGCCCGGGAACACGCGATCGTATTCTACGATGCCGGCTGGTCGAAAGCGCGGGTGATGGAAGAGCTTCTCGGGTTGTTGAAAATTCCAGTGCGTGAGGTGGTGCCGGGCCGCTCGGGATTGACGGGGCTGACGATCGAAGAGCGGTCCAATCCGGACAACCTGGTTGCCAAATTCAAGAACGGCACGTTCAATATCGTCCGGGCCGGTGGCTACGCGGGCAAATATTCCGCCATCATCCCATCGATCGGCGGAAGAGGCAGTATCGAACCGGTAACTAGGGAGATCAGATAACGATGCCGGAACACATTCTCCTCGACCCGACGGCCGAGACGGCGCCGGCCACACAGCCACGCCTGGCGCGGCCGCAATCGATCGCCGGAATGACGATCGGACTCCTCGACATCGCCAAGATGCGTGGCGACGAATTTCTCGATCGTCTCGACGAGCTTTTAAGGAAGCGCGGCCATGTGGTGAAGCGCTATCGCAAGAAGCACTTCACGCACCTGGCGCCGCCTGAGCTGAAGCAACAGATCAAGTCCGAATGCCACCTTGTGGTCGAAGGATTGGCTGATTGAGGCTCCTGTACGTCGTGCTGTATGCATGACCTCAGGGGGCTTGAGCAGCTGGGCATGGTGGCGGTCGGGGTTGCGACCAACCAATTCACGGTCGCGGCGGCGGCGCAGAGCCAAGCGCTAGGCTACGATCCGGCCGTGGTGTTCGTTGCCCATCCGATCCAGGACCGCACTCACGATGAAATCCGCGCCCTCGCGGAAGCGGCGCTGGGGGAGATTTTGGCTAACCTGGCGGGCTCCTAGGCAAGCTCTACCAGCGCGGACGGGCAGCAGCGCGGTTGCCCGCCTACGAGCGAGGGCCCTGACTTAAACAGCCGGTCAAGCGCGGATGGTCTGCGAGCGATTTCTAAGCATGATTAAGCTCGATCAATCGGCGTCAACCCGAAATTTGTTTCGCGCTTGCAGACGGCGGATTGTGGTGCCGCTAGAGCCTGTTCGAATGTTGCGCCGAAAGGCTCAGCCAGACGGTTTCACGGGCGTCACCACAACCTTGCCCTTCATGTGCGGGTGCAGGCCACAGAAATACTCATAGCTGCCGGCCTTATCGAACGTGAAGGTGAATTTATCCTCGGTATCGAGCGCCGGGGAGTGGAACTTGCCGGTCGTCTCGACGATCGAATGGGGAATGTCGTCGTTGTTCTCCCAGACGACCTTGGTGCCGATCGGGACCCTGATGGCGTCGGGCTTGAAGGTGAAATTGCCGATCGTGACGCTGATTTCGCCGGGCTGCGCGAATGCTCCGTAGACAGCGCAGCATAGCGCCGCGCCCGCTGCGAAAGCGCGGAGGCCGTCGTCAATGAGAGACATTGTATGCCTTTTTTGTTGCGAGGGGCGGCAGTTCGATCGATGGCACGCTCCGCGTCATGCCATCCCGCGACTTGGCCGCGGGAGGATAGCAAGACACGTTCTTTCGCGAGCTTGAGCCATCAGGGCGTGGATGGCCGGGCCAAGCCCGGCCATAGCGCTAAGCGCGAACCAGACGTTCACGCCTTGACGAGTTCGCTGTCCGTGATGGCAAGGGGCTGGGTGCCTTGCTTCACCTCGACCGTGGTGATGCCAAGGACCGTGCGCAGCTTGTCATCAGGCACCCGCATGGGGCCGGGCGCCGGGGCAGTGCCGGGCGCCGGTTGCGGGAAAGCCGTCGAGCGCGCGGTATGGAAGGTTACGGCGCCTTCGACCTTCTGCATGATCTGATGGATATGGCCGTTGAGCACCGTCACCGAGCCGAAACGCCTGACGAGGCCGAGCGCCTGGGCTGCATCATCGGTTCCCCAGCCCCAGTTCTCGGCGACGGTCCACAGCGGGATATGGGCAAACAGCACGATCGGGGTGGAAGCCGGTTTGCCCTTGAGATCGTCCGCAAGCCACGCCAGCTGTTCGGCGCCAAGCGTCCCCATGCCACCCGCCTTGAGGTTCGCGACATTGACCAGGCCAACGAAATGCGCGCCGTTCTTGTCGAACGAATACCAGCCGCTCCCCTTGGCGCGGACCCGCTTGCCATAGCGCTCCAGGTAGACCTTGCCGAGGTCGGCATCGACGATGTCATGTTCGCCCGGAACGTAGAAGGTATCGAGCCGCGCCTTGCCAATGGCCTGATCGGCGTTGTCGAATTCGTCAGGCTTGGACAAATGCGTGATGTCGCCGGTGTGAAGCATGAAGGCGGGCTTTTGCGGCAACGCTCCGATCTTGGCAATGGCCTCCTCGAGTGTCGCCATCGGATTAGGATTCGCCGGCGCTTTGAAGCCGATGTGGCTGTCGGAAATCTGCAGGAACGTGAAACCGCTCGCGGCCTGGGCCTTGGCTTCGGAAATTCCAAGCAACGACGATGACCGCGGCACGCCGCCTACCATCGTCCACAGCACGCCGGTGCCGGCCCAAATCATGCATTCCAATGCGCCGCGCCGGTCAATGCCGTCCTGTTCATTCTGTCCCATATGCTCTCTCCCTCGCGGCCGATAAGGGGCCGACTGCGGGAGAGACTGCCGCGAGGGAGGGTTTATTCCCGGCCATTTCATGGCTACCTTCACGTCGTCGTGACTGCGGGTGAAACGCACCGCAACCCCCGCGACAACGTGCTGCCTCGACGTGCCTTGTTGCGCTGTCGGCCGTGGCTATGCTTCTTATGCTCCCTCCGGAGCAAGTGGAGATAAATGTCATGATCGGCGCTCTGCGCCAGCGTACCCCGATCCTCTCGGTTGCTTCGTTCCGTGCATGGCTTGCGTCACGGCCGGACGAGGAACATTGGGAATTGATTGAGGGCGCACCAATGATGATGACTCCGCCGAATCGCCGCCATCAACGGATCGCGAGCAATCTGGAGTCGCTCCTCAATGCCGCGCTTAGGCGGCACAATCCGGCGTTGACGGCCTATCATGACATCGGCGTGAACATCATATCCACGGTGCCCTACGATCCGGAACCTGACGTGGCAGTGATCCGGGAAGATGAAAATCCGGACCCGCGCTACGCAGATCGCTTCTACCTCGTAGCCGAGGTTCTATCCGAGAGCGACAAGACCGTTATCGAAAGCAAGCGGGACATCTACCGCGCGCATCTATCCTGCACATGCATTCTGCTGATCCGCCAGGATCGTCTTGAGATCGCCGTGGACCGTCGCACTGGCGATGGCTGGCGTTCGCAGGTGCTTTATGGTGCTGACGAACTCGCCTTGCCGGAGTTCGGTCTTACCTGCTTGGTAAGGGACATCTACCGCGATACATCTCTCGGCTGAATTTTCAAGGTAAGCAATGAATCAAAGAAAAACCCAAGGAGATATCCATGACGGCTTTCCCTCGGCGGAGCCTCCTCGCAGCGGGGCTTGCGTCAGCGACGGCAATTTGCGTCACCTTGCCGGCCGCAGGCCAAACGGTCGAGAATTTCTACAAGAGCCACGAGCTGACCATCCTGATCGGGCATCCGCCCGGTGGCTCCTACGATCTTTACGCGCAACTCGCTGCCGCTCACATCGGCAAATATATTCCCGGCAAGCCGACCGTAATCGTTCAGAGCATGCCGGGGGGAGCCGGCTCCAAGGCAGCTTCCTACCTTTATGCCAAGGGCCCCAAGGACGGCTCGATGATCTCGCTATTTCCCGAGACCATCGCCTATGTCCAACTGATGGATCCGGCGCAGGGGCGCTGGGACGTCACCAAGATGAGCTACCTCGGCTCGTTCGCCCCGGTGAATACCGCCTTCATGGTCCACAAGGGCTCCGCGCTCGCCTCCGCCGAGGACCTGTTCAAGGGCAAGACCAACGTGGGCTGCAGCGGCCGAGC
>JASHYD010001327.1 GCA_030043175.1 Xanthobacteraceae bacterium
TGGAGGCGCGAAAGGTGTTGGGCTTCGGCAGCTCGGCCTCCATGCACAGGAACGTCCAGGTATTGCCGCGGAAGATGCGCTGCTGTTCCTCGTCATAAAGTGCAGGATCGGAATAAACCCAATAGGGAACGCGCGTGAGGCCTTCCGGCGGCCATTGCCGCACGGCCGTGCGATTCATGAGATGCTCCGTAATCTCACTCCAACTTGACGTCTGCGGCCTCGATGACTGTTCGCCATCGCACCACCTCCTCGCGCATGAACTGCGCCATCGCGTCCGGGTCGCTGCCGACCGGCTCTGCCGAGAGATCGTCGAATCGCTTGCGGACGTCCGGCGACCGGATCGCTTCGGCAATATCGGCGCTGATCTTGTCGGCGATATCGCGCTGCGTCTTCGGCGGTGCGGCGACGCCGAACCACGCCGCCGAAGAAAATCCCGGCAGCACCTCCGCGATCGCGGGCACCTCGGGGAGCGCCGCCCTGCGCTGCTCCGTGGCGACCCCGAGCAATCGCAATTGGCCGCTGCGCACCAGCGGCAGCGAAACGCCGAGGTTGTCAAACATGATATCGCAATCGCCGGCGAGCAAGCCTTGCAGCGCCGGCGCAGTGCCCCGATAGGGTACGTGCACGAACTCAACCTTTGCCATCAACTGGAACATTGCTGAAGTAAGATGCGAGGTGGTGCCGTTGCCCTGTGTTGCTGACGTAATTTTGCCCGGATTGGCGCGCGCGGAGGCGATGAAGTCGGCAAGGGTTAAGGCGCTGACCTTGCGAGGGCTTACCATCAGGCCGGTCGGCACAATGCCCATCACCGAAATCGGCACGAAAGCGCCCGGATCATAGCCGAGTCGGCGATAGAGGTTCTGGTTGATGACGAAAGGCGGCGCTGGCGAGGAGAACAGCGTATAACCGTCCGGCTCTGCGTGAAATGCCGCCTCGGCCCCGACATTGCCCCCGGCCCCCGCCCGGTTCTCGATTATCACGGACTGTCCCCATTTGCGCGACAGGAAGTCGAACACGATGCGTGGCATAGTGTCTGCTGTCCCACCGGCCGGAAAGGGCACGATGACTTTGACGGAGCGATGAGGATAATCAAGCGCCGCGGCGGCGGTCGCAAGTGCTACAACGAATGCACTGCCGCTCAAGAGCGAGATGCCAAGTTTGACTGCTCGACAGCTCAAGCCGATGACGACTCCCACCTTTGCCTAATCCCAGGTTGGAACGGGTCGATCCCAACAGTATGCACCCTCCGGTGGGCGATATCCATCTGGTTCATGGAGATGGGCCATGACCTCAATTTCCCGACCCGCCCGCTTCGCATGCCGCCGGTTCCAGTTTCTTGCTATCACTCAGCGCTGGATTGCAACTCGGCCGCCCCGGCCTGACGGGAATGCGCGCGCCGATCAGTTCGGGTTGCGTCGGGCGCCGAACTGTGACGACTTCGTCTTTGATGAAGCGACCGGGGCGTTATTGCGCTGACTTGCCTTGGCGCCGAAAATCTTTGCGTACCATGCCTGACTTTGCGGGATCGCCGCTTCCGGCAAGAAGAAGTGGACGTGCTCGCTCTCAATCGGCGCCGACTGGTTCTTGTTTTCCAGAATTTCGATGCGCAAGCCGTCCGGCGTGTTGACGTAGGCCTGATCGAGGCGGCCGCTGTTTCCGGGCTCCACCGGCACCCCCGCGGCCTTCCACTTGGCCACCTCTTCCTGCACGTTGTCAACGATGGAACCGACAGGGTTGACCACCGATTGTGTCGAGATGATCATGACGCCCGGGAACAATACGCGATAACGCCCGCCGGCCTGAAATGCCTTGCCGCCCATTGCGACCAAGGTCTTCTCGTTGGCGGCAACGTCCTTCGAGTTAAGATGCCCGTGTCCGTTGGTCACGCCGGCCGCGTTGAACCCGAACGGCTGCGCGGCGGGCCGCCCCGACCGCGAGGAGGGTTGATGCAAACAAAACGCCTGCGAGCAATGTGGCGTTCATCAATTCCTCCCTGAGCTGGCTGAGGCCCTATCCGAACAGCGCCCTACTGATCGCCTCCGGGGTGGTCGGCTTTTCGCAGCGCTTCACGCCCGCGAAGCGAGCCGGAACAGCGTTGGCATCATAGCCGGTCGTAAAGACGAAAGGTATGCCCCGGGCCGTCAGTGCATCGGCCACCGGATAGGCCATCTCGCCACGCAGATTGACGTCGAGGATAGCGGCGTCCAATTCCGTGTGCTCGACGGCCTCCAGCGCAGCTCGCACGTTGGAAGCAGGCCCGACGACGTGAGCTCCCGCCGCCTCCAAATATGCCGACATGTCCATTGCCACCAGGTACTCGTCCTCGACCACCAAAACACGTTTGTCCGAAAGCCGTGACATTGTAGTGGTCATGATCGGCGCTCCTGCCTTGTGTCCGTGCCGAGCGGCAGCGCTATCGAGCACCGCAAACCCGTCTCGTCAAGCTGGTAGCGGCTCTCGGCGCCGTGCGAGTACGGAAGCGCCTGCTCGATGAAATCGCGTCCGTAGCCCTTGGGGCCCGGCGGTGCGCCAGCGCGACGGCCGTTCTCTTCGACCCAGTTGAAAACCAGCCACACGGAGTTGCGTCGCCGTTCCAACTTCCATGCAATCCGCAGCCGGCCCTGTTCGGTCGCCAGCGCGCCGTATTTTCGAGCATTGATCGCAAGCTCATGCAAGGCCAACGCCAGCGTCTGTACGATGGAGCTGCGGAGCCGGACCTCAGGGCCTGCGATATCCACCTGCTCAAGGCTCACATCAGGCCCAAGCGCGTCAAGCTCCATCCGTACCAGCAAGCTGATGGTGATCGGCTCCTGCTCGGCGCGGGACAGCAGCCCCTGCACCCGCGAGAGCGCGCCGAGGCGATCATCGATTCCCCGCTTGAACGCGTCCGGGCTGGCGCAGGCAGCCAGTGTGTTGCTGATAATGGACCGCACCACGGCAATCAGATTGCGGGTGCGGTGCTGCAACTCGGCGACCATAAGCGCCATGCGCGCCTGGCTCTCCGCGAGCGCGACCTCCGCACACGCGCGCTCGGCCGCCCACCAGACGCACTGCGCCACCTCGCGGGTGAGTGCCAGGTCGTGGGCGGTCCATTCGCGGCGTGCGGCACTGTGCACCTCGAACGCTCCCACCAATCGGGCATTCTTGATCAGCGCCACGCCCGTGAAGGCAGCAATCTCGGCCGCTCCGAGCGTTGCCCGCTCGGTCTCCGTGAGTCTCGGATCAGATGCGACATCATCCACTACGATTGTTTCGCCGCGCCGGTAGGCCTCAACGACGGCTTGTCCGAACGCCGAGACCGGACCGCGCGCCGAGCATGAGGCGACACCACTCGCATAGCCCTGCCGCACAAGGAACTCATCGCCGTCTATATCCGCATAACTAACGCGATTGGCGCCGAGATGCTCGCCCAGCATTCGGCACGCCGCCAGGATGATCTCACCGGGATCATGCAGCTGCCGCAGCGTATCGCTCAGCTTGAGCATGAACGCGTGCTGCTCCTCGCCATGGCCACCACCGACGGGCCAAACACGCAGACTTGAGGCAGCATCGCTTGCCATGTTTCCACGCCATTAGTTTCCACGCCATTACATGCGACCGAGGACCATTTCCGGCGAACCGGACTACCGACGCAGACGCAAGCTCACCGCTGCGGCCAGCGGCTCGACCCGCGTTTGAAGCCGTTCCCAGGCGATTCTCGTTCAGCCGGCTATCGCTGCCCTGCTTCAAACGGGTTCCCCACGCACGGGAGCGAGGAACTTACCGTAAGGCATCGCCGGTTGAATGTGAATTAATGCTGAATTGCATGGGTTCCACCACGGAAATCTGAAATATTTCCTGTGCCCTGCCGGCTGTCAAAAGCTGACAGCCAGGCAGGCCGGCCGCCACGCAGGTCGCGACCCTATCGGCCAGCAACTCCCTCGGCCGCCGGCCGGCCCATGATCGCCCCCACTGGGTCAGTCCGTCGGTCGCAGCCGATCTGCATCATGCAGGCGCGGCGCAAGCCGCCGATCGGCCAATCGCGCACGCCTCGGTATCGGTCGCCGAAGCGTGCGGGTTCCTTGCTTATCGCAGCGCCGAACTCGAGGGTAAAGTTTCATCCGCAGAGCTCTGCCGGTGGGGAACTCACGGATGATGCCCAAGGAGCTTGGTTTGATCGGCGAGAAGCGCACCGGCCCCGCCCGGCCCGGCATATGGTGGACACGGGCCGGCAAGAGCGCGCCTTTGCCCACCGTAAAGTTCCCTGACGCTATCCACTTCCACGCGCCCGTGAAAAGGCCTGTGGCGTCACTTCGTCGTTTTCAGGTATGCCTGCGACTCCGCCTCGTCCCTGGTCGGCGTTACCTTGTCGGGATCGATGCGCACCATCACGTAGTCGATGTGATCGTCGATCTTCGTAAACCAGTGCCCGGTGCCGGCCGGAATGACCACCACGTCGCCGGGTTTTAGCTGATAGGCCACGCCATTGCGGATGGTCTCGCCGTTATTGCCTGGTCCATTGAACTGCCGGACAGTTTCCGATGTCGCAGGCCGTCGCTTCATCCCGACGATATCGGGACCAAGCACCAGCGTGGCTGACCCATCGATGATGTGATAGACCTCGCTGACGAGATCGTGTTCGGCAACCGATTCCGCTGCCGGCGCATCGAGCTTGCCGCGATGCACCATGCCGATGCCGATGTGGGCCTTGCCGATGTCGATGTCGCGCACCTGTTGATCGACTCGCTTCTCGGCGATCGCTTTCTTGGTATAGGCCTGCAGCTCCGCAAGCGGAATGTAGGTCCCCGGGCACATCTTGCAGCTCGGTTGCGGCTCATTGCTCTGCGCGGCAAGCGGAGTGACGAGGCAAATGGCGGCCGCGAATCCCAACATCATGCTTTTCATGCTAACCTCCCGATTTTGGTAGATGCTGCGCTCGTGGTGGCGGTTGTTCGGATCGACGAGCGTGCCGACTCTGAAACCAGATACTGCGCCGCCAGCATAAAGCGGTTGCCGAGCATCGACAAGCTCACCGAATTTTCAGCGCGGCGAAGCCATTCAAAGGGCGAGGAGGAAGCGCGCGCTGGCTCCGTTGCTCGACAATACTGCTTGATGATCGCCAATGGACTTGAAGGCATTGATCAGCACCAAAACCAGCCACTCCAACGCCGCTGCAGGAATATCTTGCGCCGGTATTTGCGAGGCAGACCAAATGAACGATAATCCTGGAAATGCTGTGTGTTTGGCGTCGATAGCTTGCATTGCCTCGCGGAGCGAGTAGGCTGGAAGGATCCTTCCGACCGATGCGACGTCAAGCGAGAGCGGTTCATTTCATCTAAAATTACTGTTGCCGGATCGACCGTGAGACGCGGCGACGTTTCACGGCCGGCATGAAAGCCGGCGTGAAGGCCGGCATGAAGGCCGGCATGAAGGCCGGCATGGCCCCCGGCGCCCATCGTGTGCCGAACTGTTGGAGCTTGGCGGAGGCCCTTGTTGGAGGAACCGAGCGTGCAAAGGAAACATTGCAATGAACATCTGCGCGGATTGCCTGGATGGCTTGCCGCCTTGGGGCTCCTGCTCGCGAACTGGTCACAGCCGATGGCCGCCGCGGAGCTGACGCATCTCAGGGTCGGCATTTCCGAGCCCGTGAATACGGTGCTCGCCCTGTGGATGGCGCAGGACGCAGGGTTTTATGCGGCCCACGGCCTCGAGGTGGAAATCCGCAACATGAATGGCGGCAGCCGGGGTGCGCAGGAACTGCAATCCGGCCACATCGACGTCATGCATGTCGGACTCTCCTCAGTGATCAAGCTCAACCAGGACGGCGGCGATCTGCGCACCATCGCGTCGCTCAGCAATGTCATCCGGTTCACCTTCTTCGCCGCACCCGGCGTGAAGACCTCTGCCGAGCTCAAAGGCGGCGTGATCGGGGTCAGCGCCTTCGGTTCGGAAAGCGATTCCACCGTTACGCTGGCGCTTGCCCGCCTGGGCATGCGGCGGGATGATGTCGTCCTCAAGGAGTATGGCGGCGGCATGCGGCGCCTGGCGGCCCTCAAGTCGGGCGAGATCAAAGGCACCGCGATCAACGAGCCGGTGGCCAGCCTCGCTCGTGAGGCTCGCCTCACCGCGATGGTCGACCTTGCGGCCGAGCACATCCCGTGGCTGTTCAGCAGCATCGTGGTGAAGGCGAACTCTCTGCAAAGCCGACGCGATGTGCTGGTGCGGTTTCTCAAAGCCTCGGTCGAGGGCAATTATCTGGCTGTGACCGACGAGAAGCGTGCCAAGGAGGTGCTGGCCCGGGAGGCGGGGATCGTCGAGGCGAAGATCATCGATGCGAGCTATGACGACTTCAAGCAGCAGTCGCCCGTCAATCTCGAGCCGTCGAGGCCGGGCGCTCAAAACATCATCGACCAGTTTCCGGTGCTCAAGAGCCGCAATCTCGACGACTACATCGACGACGGCATTCTCGGCGAGTTGAAGCGAGAAGGCTTATTCGCTGAGATGCAGCGCAAATACGCGAAGCGCTGACGTGGAGAATGATCTGTAGCCGCTCGCCTCAGCGCGTCTAAAGAAATCCCCTGGGGCGGCCCTTGTGGTCGGCCTTGGCGGCGTCAGGGCGGTCTATTCGCTCGGGGGTCGGCGCTGCGCGCGGGTCGGGCGAGGACGCGGCTCGCCGCTACCGTGGGCAATGTTGTCGAGCCGGCTGGCCCTACTGCGCGACTGAGCCAGCACGCAGCTGCGGCCTCACCTCTGGCCGGCCTTGAAGCCCTCGCGCACTGCGTCCTCGACGATTTTGCGATGGTCGAAAGCGAGTTCGAGGTCTTCCCAATCGGCCACGAACGCCGCGTCGGCAGCATCGTCTCCGGCACATAGATCGTAGCCCGCGACGGCAATCCGGTAGGCGATGCTCACCACATGACCTCGCGGGTCACGATGCGGGTCGGAGTAAACGCCGAGCAGCGAGACATTGGCGGCGACGAGACCGGTCTCCTCCGCGAGCTCGCGCGCGGCGGCGTCCTCTGTCGTCTCTCCGTACTCGACGTACCCGCCTGGCAGCGCGTAGCGGCCGCGGAACGGCAGATTCTTGCGGCGAATGAGCAGGAGCCTGCCGCCTGGATCGAATACGATGCAATCAACCACGAGCGATGGATGCTTAGCGTTCATGCTCTACCTCGGTCTGGACAACGAAAGCGGTGAGGCGCAGCATAACTGCCCTCCTGCTTTGCTTTTGCCCCGCCCCCTCCCCCGCTTGGAGGACGTCGGGAAGGGGCGGCGATGGTCGGGAGGGAGATGAGAGGTGCGCATATGGCGCCCCTCCGTCAAGGAGGACATCATGAGTACAACCCGTCGCCGAGGGCGTACCCCCTCGTTCGATCTGGTGGCCGGCAACGGCCTGATTAATCGCCGCGTCTTGCTCGGCAAGGGGATGGCGATGGCGAGCGCCATGGGGGCAGCCGGAACCGTCACGGGCGCTGCCGCCGAGCCGCTTAAGGACGAGCAATGGAGCCTAGAATTCGGCTCGATCATGCCGTCGGTTCAGACGGCCTCGAGGTACGAAAAAGACGTCGTGCGCTCTCTGAGCAACCCGCAGGGCGAATTGCGCAACTCGCACGCGCGCACACCTCATCATCTGTTGAACGGCACGGTGACGCCGAACGGCCTGCACTTTTCCATCAATCACTGCGGCGTGCCGGATATCGACCCGACCAAGCACAAGCTCGTCATTCACGGCAGGGTGCGCCAGCCGCTCGAATTCACGCTGGAGCAGCTGTCGCGCTATCCGCTCGTCAGCCGCATGGCGTTCGTCGAATGCGCCGGCAACTCGGCTCCGATGTTTTCCAACCAGCCCCTGCAGGTCACGGCCCAGGCTTTACACGGACTCGTGTCCAATGCCGAATGGACGGGCGTCAGGTTATCAACGCTGCTCGACGAGGCCGGCATCGATCCGCACGCCAAATGGCTGATCGCAGAAGGCGCCGACGCCCAGTTCCTCGACCGCAGCATTCCGGTCAAGAAGGCCTATGGCGACGCGCTGATCGCCATCTACCAGAACGGCGAACACCTGATGCCTGGCAACGGCTATCCGATGCGCCTGCTCGTGCCCGGCTATCAGGGCAACATGAACGTCAAGTTCCTGCGACGCCTGAAGGCGATCGATCAGCCGGCCTATACCTTCTTCGAGACCAAGAACTATTCGCAGATTCTGCCGGGCGGCAAGACGTGGCGGTTTCACTTCCTCATGGAGGTGAAAAGCTTCATCACCCAGCCGTCCTTCGGCCACCAACTCGAGGTGCCGGGCTTCTATACCATTTCGGGCGTTGCCTATTCGGGCACCGGACGGGTTGCCAAGGTCCTGGTGTCGGCGGATGGCGGCAAGAGCTGGGGTGAGGCCGCGCTGCAGGAGCCTGTCCTCGACAAGGCATTCACGCGCTTCCAGATGCCATGGCGCTGGGATGGCCAGCCCGCGATCCTGCAAAGCCGCGCCTGGGACGAGGCCGGCAACGTGCAGCCGCTGCGTGCCGAATTCGTTGCGGCACGCGGCGAGACCAACCAACCCGTCGCCAGCCCCTTGCTCTTCCCGAACCAGCACTACAACAGCATCACCAGTTGGGCCATCGACAGCAATGGAAAGATCAAGCATGTCTATGCGTAAGCCGCTGCTCGCCCTCACCGCCACGCTTGCCTTGGGGACGGGCGCTGCACTGGCGCAAAGCCCGGGCGGCCCATCTCCTCATCTCGGCAAGCCGATATCCGAGGCGGACATCAAGGCGTGGGATATCTCAGTATTGCCGGATGGCACCAACCTGCCTCCGGGTAGCGGTACGCCGGCGCAAGGCGCGAAAATCTACGCCGAGAAATGCGTGGCCTGCCACGCCGAAGGCGGCAAGGGCGGCGGCGCACCCGGCGCCGGACCGCTCGTTGGCGGGGCGCCGCTCACCAACGGCATCGAAACCGCGAAGACCATCGCCAACTACTATGCGTATGCCACGACGGTGTTCGACTACATCCGGCGCGCGATGCCCTACAATGCGCCGCGCTCGCTTGCTGACGATGAGGTCTATGCGCTAACCGCCTACATCCTTGCCCTCAACAAGCTGATCGGCGAGAACGACGCGATGGATGCCAAGACTTTGCCGCAGGTGAAAATGCCGAACCGGGACAATTTCATCTTGCCGTATCCGGATCGGATATAGAGCGGGTTTAATGGATGGAGCGCCGTCATGCCCGCGCGTGTCGCGGCCAACCATGTCTGCCCCTGCCGACCCTCCCGGCATGCCGGGGAGGGTGCGGGGCAGCAACGAAGAGCCGGACAGGCTTGGAAAAGCCACGACGGCCCAGTAATCGGTTCGCCATGATCGCAACCCGCCGTATGCCAGGGATCACGCCGGTGACATACAACGTGTTAAGAGGCGCTGCCCTTTGCATCGGGCTTGTCGTTGCCACCGCCACCGGTTTTTCGCAGGCGCAAGAACAGGCGGATGCCTCATACGGCCGCTGGGGCTTCGATGGGTCTGGAGTCGATCCGCGGATCAATCCGGGCGACAGCTTCTTCGATTTTGCCAACGGCGCATGGGAGGCTCGTGCCGCGATCCCCGCCGACAAGGCGCGCTTCGGCACCTTTGATGCGCTCACCGACAAAACACAGGAGCAAATTCGCGTCGTTGTCGTGGAGGCGGCCAAATCGGGCGCGTCGCCCGATACCGATGTCGGCAAGATCGGCGCGCTCTACAACGCGTTCATGGATGAAGAACGGATCGATCAGCTCGATGTCGCCCCGATCGCCGGCGATCTTGCGGAAATCCGCGACGTCAAGACGAAGACTGACATTGCAGTCCTGATGGGGCGTGCCAAGAACGGCTTCGGCAGCAGCTTGTTCAACGTTGCGGTGGACGAGGATGAAAAAGATCCAACCCGCAACGCGCTGCATGCCTCGCAAGGCGGCTTGGGCCTTCCGGATCGCGACTACTATCTGCGTGACGCCTTCCGGGACAAGCAGCCCAAATACCGCGACTATATCGCACGTCTGCTCGACATGGTGGGTTGGCCGGCGGCGCTTGAGCGCGCCGATGATGTCGTCGCGTTCGAAACCAGGATCGCCCAAGCGAGCTGGAGCCGTGCCGAGAGCCGCGACCGCGACAAGACGTATAATCTGGTGACGCGGGCGGAACTCGATGCCCTTGCGCCCGGCTTCCCATGGGCCGCCTGGCTTACGGCCGCCGATGTGGGGGGCGCGCGCAGCCTCATCGTTCGCCAGAAGAGCGCCTTTCCCAAGCTTGCGAAGATTTTCGACGAGACATCGCTTGAGACTCTGCAGGCGTGGCAAGCGTTCCGCGTCGTCGACCAGGCCGCGCCGTTCCTGTCTGCGCGACTCGTCACGGCGCGATTCGAATTCCGCGGTACGGCGCTGGTCGGTCAGGCCCAACAGCAGCCGCGCTGGCGGCGCGCCATGCAGCTCATCGGAACCTCGGTTGGCGAAGCAGTAGGCAGGGAATATGTTGCGCGCCACTTTCCGCCGGACTCCAAGGCCAAGATGGAGGAATTGGTCGACCAATTGAAAGGCGCTCTGCGCAACCGCATCGAAAATGTTTCGTGGATGACGCGCGAGACCAAAGCCAAGGCGCTCGAAAAGCTCGCTCTCTTCGGCGTCAAGATTGGCTATCCGGACAAATGGCGCGACTACACGGCACTGAGGATCGACCGCGCGGATTTGATCGGCAATGTGCGCCGTGCGACCGCATTCCGATGGGCCTACGCGGTCGCCAAGCTCGACAAGCCGGTTGACCCGCAGGAGTGGAGTACAACGCCCCAGGTGGTCAATGCCTACTACATGCCGACCCGTAACGAAATCGTATTCCCGGCCGGTATCCTTCAGCCACCATTCTTCGATCCGAACGCCGACATGGCGATCAACTACGGCGGCATCGGCGGGGTGATCGGTCACGAGCTGACCCACGGTTTCGATGATCAAGGCCGCAAGTCAGACGGCCACGGGGCGCTCGCCGACTGGTGGCTGCCGGCCGACGCGGCGAAATTCCAAGCCGAGGCCGACAAATACGGTGCCCAGTACGACGGCTACGCGGTGGCACCCGGCGTGAACGTGAAGGGCGCCCAGACCATGGGCGAAAACATCGCCGACCTCGGGGGCATCCTGCTTGCGCTCGGCGCCTATCGGGCCTCGCTGCACGGCGCGCCCGCTCCAGTGCTCGACGGCTATACGGGCGATCAGCGGGTCTTCCTCGCTTGGGCACAGGTCTGGCGTACCAAGTCGCGGCCAGACGCCCTCAAGCAGCAGGTCACGAGCGACAGCCATTCGCCGGCGCGGTTTAGGGTCGACGGCCCGCTACGTAACGTGGACGCCTGGTACGACGCCTTCGGGATCAAGCCGGGCGACAAGCTCTATCTCAAACCGGAGGATCGCGTCCGCATCTGGTGAGCCCTCGCGCCCCATGCCAGGGGGCGCAATCCTTGTGGTCGCCGCGTCACCGGCTGACGCTGTGCACAAGGCGGGCGACCACAACCGTCCCGACACAGGGAGGTAGGAGAGCGCTGGCGCAAGGTGAAAAACCCGATGCTTGAGACAGTCTGCGCGGAGAACAACGGCGATCATTTCGGGAAGAATCTGTTTCCGATTCCGCAGGCGAACAAGCCGGATTTTTAACCATTGCCATCCGTCTGCCTACGTAGCTGGCACTTGCCTGCATGGCGATCGCCCTCGCAACCGCGAGGGCGAGCAGATCAGCCGCGACGCCTTAACGTAGGATTTAAATTCGGCTTTATCCTATTGCGAACTGATCCGCGAAAGCCAGTTTTTGGCCTGCCCAATTTTCTCAAGACTCGGAAAGGCCCACAGCGCGCATTCGCAACGGAGAAGCCTGCTTCAAACACGCCTGACCGCAGGCCAGGTTGAGCGATAGCAAAACCCATCAGGACCTTCCGGCGGCGCGGCCGTACGGCGGGTTTCGCAGTCGCTTCAACCCACCTTACGGCAACGTCGCGCTGCGCTACTGCGTCTGCGGATGCAGGAGCAGCTTCTGCACGCGCCAGTTCGCGGTCTCTGCCACGTAGACCTCATGCTCCGACGGGCACGCGAGCGCATGGGCGCCGGAGAATTGCTTGAGGTTGCGTCCCGAGCGACCGATCACCCCAAGCACTTTGCCATCGAGCGTCAGCTTGAAGACGCGCCCCGGAAACGTGGATTCGCCCAGAAACATGACCTGGTTCGGACCAGGCGTTAGGCAGAGCGAATTGGGGGCCCCGATTACCTGGGTGAGGCGATCGCCGGTCGGCGTATTGCCGTACACCGCCTTGGTGCCGGGAACCGGCGGCACATCGACCGAGAACATGCGCAAGAACTTGCCGTCGGTATCGAACACCTGGACGCGGTGGTTCGAGCGGTCGCCGACATAGACGTTGTCGTTGCGATCGATCACGATGGCATGAACCGTGCGGAATTGACCCGGGCCGGTGCCCGGCTCGCCCCATGACTTCACCCAATCGCCGTCCTTGCTGTACTTGGCGACGCGCGAGTTGATGTAGCCGTCACTGATATAAATGTTCCCTTGGGAATCCCAGGCGACGTCGGTGGGCTGCCGAAACATGCCGTCGACCGGAGGGCGCGGCGGCGTCACATGCTCCCACGGCTTGGTGTCTTCATCTGCCGACTCCTTGCGACGCCCGAACACCCATACCACGCGGCCGGCAGGGTTGAACTTGACGATCATGTCCGAACCTTTGTCGATGGCCCAGATGTTGTCGTCCTTGTCGATCCGCACGCTGTGGGCGAACGACCACGCGTACAGTCCCTTGCCGATCTCGCGAACGAGCTGGCCGTTGGCGTCGAATTCGAGGAGCTGCGCGGCGGCTGGCGCGTAGGCCGAGCCGGTGGCGCTGTTTGAGCGCGTGAACACGAACATGTGGCCTTTGGAATTCACGGCCACGCCCGGCACCTCGCCGAAATTCATGCCGTCCGGCAGCTTCGGAAAGTCCGGTACCGAATCGAAGGCAATTTCGGGTGCGGTCTGCTGGGCAAGCGCTGGCCCTGCCAGCAGCGCAAAACATGCGATCATGAGTGCTTTCATCGGGTCCCTCCCTTGTGCAGCCGCGAGCCTCTGCGTTCGCGGCTCAATCTGGCGTCGTTGTAGCGCCGGGCGCCATTGGCGTCCACCGCCGGCCGCTGCGTTCCTGCGCGTGCGACCCGCGCGCAGAAGGGCAGGGGCGGCAGTGACGCAGGCAGCACACCTTAATGTATAATGTCCCGCGGTTTCTTTGGAACCTGCGGGTCGTGAGCCGAACGGGAATGTGTTGCATCGCACCGAATATCGGCGCCGTATTTCTATAACTTGTAGCGGCCCGGTTTCCTCGATAGGGTCGATCCGACCTGAATGTGGCCTCGGAAGCCCAGATCGAAAACGTCATGCAAATCCGCAACGGAATAGCTGAGGCAATCGGCAACACGCCCCTCATCAAACTCAAGCGGGCATCGGAACAAACCGGCTGTACCATTCTCGGCAAAGCCGAATTCATGAATCCCGGCCAGTCGGTCAAGGATCGCGCGGCGCTATTCATCATCGAGCAGGCGCTTACAAGCGGCGAGCTGCGCCCCGGAGGCGTCGTCGTCGAGGGCACGGCCGGCAACACCGGCATCGGCCTGGCCTTGGTGGGTAATACGCTTGGGTTGCGCAGCGTCATCGTCATTCCCGACACTCAGAGCCAGGAGAAGAAGGATACGCTGCGGTTATGCGGCGCCGAGCTTGTCGAAGTACCGGCGGTTCCGTTTTCGAACCCTAACAACTACGTCAAGGTTTCCGGGCGACTTGCCGATGCGTTGGCGAAGACTGAGCCGAACGGGGCGATCTGGGCCAATCAGTTCGACAACATCGCCAACCGCGACGGCCACATGCAGACGACCGGCCCTGAAATCTGGAACCAGACCGGCGGTAAGGTCGATGGCTTCACCTGTGCGGTCGGCACGGGCGGAACGCTCGCGGGGGTCGCCATCGCCCTCAAGGAGCGCAATCGGTCCATCAAGACCGCTCTCGCCGATCCGTTCGGCGCAGCGCTCTACAGCTACTACACGGCCGGCGTGCTCAAGTCCGAAGGCTCCTCAATTACCGAAGGGATCGGCCAAGGCCGCGTCACCAGGAACCTCGAAGGAGCGCCGATCGACATGGCGTATCGGATTTCCGATGAGGAAGCGGTGACGCTCATTTTCGACTTGCTTGAGCACGAGGGCCTCTGCCTTGGGGGATCGTCAGGAATCAATGTCGCCGGTGCGATCCGGCTTGCGCGCGATCTTGGGCCGGGGCACACCATTGTGACCATCCTTGCCGATTATGGTACGCGCTATCAGACGAGGCTCTTCAATCCGCAATTTCTGCGCAGCAAAGGACTGCCGGTGCCCGCCTGGCTGGAGCACAGGTCCTCCCTTAAGATCCCGTTCGAGCCGGCATGATCGGCATGTGCGAGCGCATCTGAGCCGGTTCCCGAATGATTGAATCGCCTCTCTCCTGCCGCGCGGCATCCGCGTCGTCTTGCAGCCTCCCCCGACCTCCACGCGTTGCAGGGGAGGGGGCGGATGGCCCGGACATAAGCCGGGTCATGACGAATGAATAATTTTTCAATCTCACCGAGACGGCTCAAATGATCACTCCTGCGCCACATCCTGTCTCAAAATGGCTTGTCACCACCGAATGGCTTGCTGCCAACCTCGGTACCCCTGGCGTGGTCGTGCTTGACGGCTCATTTTATTTGCCGGCCATGAAGCGTGATGCGGCGGCAGAATATCTTGCCGGGCACATTGCGGGCGCAATCCGCTTCGACATCGACGAGATCGCCGATCATTCGATCGATCTGCCTCATATGCTGCCATCGACCGCCGAGTTCGCGGCGGCGGCCGGCAAGCTTGGCGTTAGCGATAGAGACACGATCATTGTCTATGACGGCTACGGCATTTTTTCCTCGCCGAGGGTGTGGTTCACGTTCCGCCTCTTCGGCGCCGAGAATGTGTTTGTCCTCGAAGGCGGCCTTCCCAAGTGGAAAGCGGAAGGCCGCGCGCTCGAGAGCGGGCCGGTTACGCATCCGGCAAAGACATTCGCTGCGCGCAGGCGCGCCGACATCGTCGCCTCGCTCGCCCAGGTGCGGCAGGCGCTTGCTCGCGGCAGCGCTCAGATCGTCGATGCGCGGTCGCCGGAGCGCTTTCGCGGCGAAGCACCGGAACCGCGGCCGGGTGTCCGCTCCGGCCACATTCCGGGTTCCTACAACGTGCCGTCCCATACGATTGTGAAAGACGGTTTGTTGGTGCCGCGCGCGGAGATCCGACAGGCCTTTGCGGCCAGTGGCGTCGACCTTGACAGGCCGGTCATAACGAGCTGCGGCTCGGGTGTATCTGCCGCGATCATGTGGCTTGCCCTCGACGCCATCGGCAGAGAACCGGCAGCCCTCTATGACGGCTCCTGGTCTGAATGGGGCGCG
>JASHYD010001328.1 GCA_030043175.1 Xanthobacteraceae bacterium
CCAAATGGAATTCGAAGACCGCCGCGGCGCGTCGCAAACTGCGCAGGCGACCACCGGCAAGAAGCTTCGATCCGTTCTCAGCCAAAGATCGATCGATAACATCAAGGTCGCCGCGCAACTCCTCTGCAGCCGCATATGGCGGCGCTCCTCCGACGGCGCGGCGCGTCGGCGCAAGTTGGTCGAGGGCCTGCGCTGTCGCAACGAGCCGCGCATAAATTCCAGAAATCGCCCGTCGATAGGGCTCGTGGGTTCTCTGGGGCGATTGGTCGGGCGATCGATCGCACAGTGCACGCAAATCGCCGGAGACGTTTACGGCATCATCGTCGAGAGAAAGCTCGCCGCCCAGCTCATGCAACTCGTCCAGATAGAAACTTACGGCGCGGCTGCTTTGCATCCGGAGCGTCTGCCGAAGGACGTCCGCAGTGACATGCGGATTGCCGTCGCGATCCCCCCCAATCCAGGTGCCGATCTTGAGAAAGGATGGAAGTTGTACCGATCGCCACCATGGGTCATCGGACTCCAGCCGATCCTCAAGCTCGGCGTAGAGGCGCGGCAGCTCACGAAGGAACGTGTAGTCATAATAGGACAGGCCGTTTGCAACCTCGTCGATGACCGCGAGCCTGGTGCGTCGCAGATCGTTGGTTTGCCAGATGGCAAGCACCGCCCGACGCAGGGCCGCCTGGTTGGCGGCCGCTTCCCGGGGGGTCAGCCGCAAGCGGTCGCGATCGTCGAGCAGCTTGGCGATCTCGCGCTCACGGTCACGGATGCTCTTGCGCTGCACTTCGGTTGGATGGGCGGTCAGGACCGGGCTAACCAGCGCGCCGTCGAAAAACGCCTTCAGTTGGGCCGATGTGATGCCTGCTTCCCGGGCGCGCCGAAGCGCGTAGGCGATCCGACCGCCGGTCTGGTCCGCGGCGCTTTCGCGCGCGCGGTGATGCCAAATTTGATGCTGATCTTCCGCGATATTCGCGAGGTGAGAGAAATTGCTGAAGGCACGCGCGACCCGAATAACCTCGCGAGAGGATAATCCGCTGAGATCCCTCTCGAGAGCGTCCTGCGCCTCACGATCTTCGTTGCGCCGGTAGCGGATAGACGTTTGCCGAACACGTTCAACGAGGGCAAAGGTCTCCTGGCCTTCCTGCTCGCTTATCGTATCGCCAAGGATTCGCCCCAAGACGCGGATATCACTGCGAAGCTTTGCATCCCCAACGTGGTCGGCTGGTTGATGTCGCATGGTTTTCGGTCGTCTGCGGCCGCAACACGAAACGCGGCCGTAAAGATACATGCAATGCCGCTAGCGTCTCGTTCCCAAAGGTTGCATCACAACTCTGTCATCGCCCGCGAAGGCGGCGATCCAGTACCCCAAATCAGCGTGCCCGCGGCGCCGGTTCACCTGCGCTGGGACTTTGCTTGCTGGTGACCCTCAGCTCGTAGCCGTCGAACCGGGGGCTATACGCGAGAAGTGTCCACGGCACCGGGTGGTGATCGCTCTCGAAGCCAATGCCCTTTCCGGGGCCAAAATTCACGATGGCATAGACAATCTCGCCCGTTGCCTGGTCTGCCATGACCCGCTCAATCCGGCCAAGCCGGTTGCCGTCGGGGGCGTATACGGGTGCTCCCTTGGCGTTGTCGGCTGCGACCAGCCGACGGTCTGCGCCGCCGTGGCCAGCGGCTGCCATCGGCGAGTTCCGCTCGGTGCCCATGGATACTCCTGCGCCAGGCTCGAGTCGCACATTCAACGTTATCGGCCGGCCAACTTTCCCACTGTGAAGGGCTGCGGAAATGAGCTGCTGACCAGCCAGCAAATACGTATTTCGCTGTATGGTTTCGTCATTGTGAAAAATTGCCGCGCAACATGCGTTTCGGGCTGTCGCGAAGGAATGACGGCAGCAAGCCTCAGCGTCGCCGACGTTTGCCGAGGATGCTGCCCGCGAACCATAATCATCGAATTCGCTGTCATGGACGCGGAAAGCGGGATGATCAGCGGCTTCATGATGAAGTTGCAACCGAGGTTGCAGGTTTGCCGACCGGTCTCACCGTGGCGTCAACCGGTATCAGTGCAGGGATGTGAGACGGAACATCGGCGCCCAAACGCGGTCATCCTCGAACCAAATACGACACGGCATAGCGGTTCGCTTGTCGCTCTTCAAACCCAATTCGATTGGCAACGGCTTAACGCTTTTCCGGCGGCTTGAACGCCTCGGATTAGATATTGGCGACTGCCGCATGATCCGGTTCACGCGGAAGCTGAGTCGTTGAAGATCGGGGAAAGCGACGTTGGCTCCGCCGCGGTTGATCATCTTTGTGGCTCGCGATACTCGTATGCCGGCGGGCAACGAGCGGTATTTTCTCACCTATAGCCCGTCTCCATCGCGTCGGACAGGGTGCGCTGCTCGCTTGAAACAGCCAAGATAAAGTTTGCCTGCGTTATCATGCGCCGGTGAAAGGTATGAAAACAGGTCACCGGCCGGTTTGCCGAACAAGTCGCCAGGCGTTTTAGGATCAGCCTCGATCCTGAGTAGCCCGGCGCGTCACGTGTGGCCGCCGCAACGAGATGGCGCCACGGCGCAGCATCAGTCGCAACGCCGAACCGCATGAGCAGCGCCCGTTTGTGATCGCGGGTTGCCCTACACCGAATCGGCTCGAAGATTGTAAAGGCGCCGTAGACACGCTCCGACACTGTTGGAGGCTCAGGAAAATGGGCCTTGGAATCTGAAGATCAGAGCGCGCCCCAAGGGTGACCAACCCGAGCTCGCCCTGCCGATGGTCGAGGATAAGCGGACGAGCCGCCGAAGCCGCTGAACTAGCTCTGCTTTTGATCGGGCCGACGGCAAATCACGCGGCTCTCCCCCACAAGCTCGCGAGCGCAGGGACCCCGGCACCAAGGGGAGGCTGGTAGACCAAGGCGCCGAGGCCGCGCACGGGGTGTGTGTGGATGGGCAGGCCCCCCGCGCGCTTGGTTCCAATGCGGGAACTATGCGTCAGGTTGCCGACGCAATGCCGAATTGCCGCAACAGCATGGCGATGAGCAGTCAAGGGTTAGCATTGAAATTGCAATAGAATTCGGCGCTTCGTGCGAGGTGTCCGTGCAGTATCGCGGGCAATG
>JASHYD010001329.1 GCA_030043175.1 Xanthobacteraceae bacterium
CCAAATCCGGGAACGCTCTCTTCGCGCGGCAAGGCCGGCCGGGTTCGCTCGCGCTCAACTGGCTAATGCCCATCGCTTTACGTCGGCTCGTCATGTATTGCGAGCGGGCCTCACGGTGAGGCATGATTTGGGCGCTGCGCGCAGCCGGCCAAAATGAAACTTGTTGGCGATCGGAGGAGGCGTGGTCATGAAAACAAGCTTTCTGGTGACGGCCGGGATCTGCGCCGTATTGGCGGCTCCAGCTCAGGTGGGCTCGCCGTCTCGGGCGCATCTATGTCGCCGAAAGCCGCGGCAGGCGGGTGTACAGGTCCAAGATCGTCGAGCGACCCGAGCGGCTTCGTGAATTTTGCGCGCAACCGCCCATGCCGGAAGCGGCTCAGGAAAAGCGGCCAGTTAGGCGCCCTCCACCCTCCAGTGAAGCGTCTTTCGCGTAATTGCCGCAATTCCTCTACGCTGCGACACGGCGCTTGCACCTGCGGCGTTTCGACAATGGTGCCGTCAACGTTGAAACGACGGATGGCAAGGCTAGATAGATCAGGAGGTCGGTATCCAGGTGGCGTTTGAGTTGGCGGATCGGCGCCGGTCTGCCTGTTGAGCGATCCGGCTGTTGGGCTCGTGAACAGCGGGATCTGCACGTTTCGCCAGGAACTGTATCGTAGAACTCTTACCACGTTCGGTCTGTTGCGCTGATAGGCAAGGGGTAAGGTCGATGTATGGATTGTTCGGTCGAGGCTCGATCCGGGATTTGACGCCCGAGGAAGTGGCCGAAGGTTTAGCCGCCGACAAGATCATGCTGGTCGATGTGCGCGAGCCCAACGAGACCGCCCGTGAACGCATTGGCGGCGCGCTGCTGGCGCCGCTGTCGCAATTCGATCCCATTGAACTGCCGGACCCGCAGGGCCGTGTCGTCGTGTTCACCTGCGCGTCGGGCGTTCGTTCCATCAAGGCCGCCGAGATCGCCCAGGCGGCTGGTTTCGCCTATGATGCCCATCTCGCCGGCGGCATTAAATCCTGGAAGGCCGCGGGATTGCCGGTGGACACCAGGGGCGAATCGCCCGTTGCAAGTTAACCGGGTTGAGCGGCCATAAGCGAAACCCGAAGGTGACGCTGCCGTCGCGAGAGGCCATTTCGTGGCTCCAATCCAGGCACCACTGGGCTGCGGTCTCATCACGTTTGAATGCTTGGCTCAGGCGGCAAATTCATGCGATCTTGAGTGTTGTCCCGACGGTTCAGCCGGAGGAAGGTTCAATGCGAAAATCGGCCTTTGTCGCCGTGATGGTGGTGATCGTGGCGGGGTTCGCGCCGCGACCCGCAGCGGCTGCCTACGATCTTCCGTGGTGCGCGTTCTTATCTGACAGCGCCACCTACTCGTGCGCATACACAAGCCTTCAGGATTGCTGGGCGACGGTGCTTGGCATCGGCGGCTTTTGCAGGCCAAATTACCGGTACGCATTCCGCCCGCCCCCTCCGCCTGAGGAGCCGCGGCGGACGAGGCGGCACAATCCCGCTTCTCATTGAGAGAGGCGTCGGTTGACGGCCTCGGGCCAACTCCAAGATTCCGGAGAATGTCGTTGCGCGGAACCTGTCTTGTGGCAGCGCTGGCACCCCTCGCAGGGATGCTCGCCGGCATCGCCGACGCGCCGGCGCAGCGCGAACGTGTCGTCAATGTCTACAACTGGTCGGACTATATCGAGCCGACCGTGCTCGATGGCTTCACTAAGGAAACCGGCATCCGGGTGCGTTACGATACGTTCGATTCCAACGACACCCTGGAAACGAAGCTGCTGGCAGGCAAGTCAGGCTATGATGTGGTGGTGCCGACCGCCTATTTCCTCGAGAGGCAGATCAAGGCGGGCGTGTTCCAGAAGCTTGACCAGGCAAGACTGCCCCATCTCGGCGCCGTGTGGCCTGCGATCGCCAAGCAACTCGCGGTCTACGATCCTGGCAACCAATATGCCGTCAATTATATGTGGGGAACGGTTGGCATCGGCTACGACGTAAAGAAGGCGCGGGAAATCCTCGGCCCCGGCCGAAAGATCGACAGCTGGAGCGCGGTATTTGGTCCGAGCGAACTCGCGAAGTTCAAGGACTGCGGCGTCTACATGCTGGATTCGGCTGACGACATTCTGCCCGCGGCGCTCAATTTTCTGGGCCGCGACCCCAACTCGACCGATCCCGGCGACCTGGAAAATGCCGCTGAGGTCGTTGCCAAGGTGCGGCCCGCAGTGCGCAAGTTCCACTCGTCGGAATATCTCAATGCGCTGGCGAGTGGCGAGATCTGTCTGGCCGTGGGCTTCTCGGGCGATGTCAAGCAGGCTCAGAAGAGGGCCGTCGAGGCGAAGAATGGGGTGGAGATCGGCTACGTAGTGCCGAAAGAAGGCGCCCAGATGTTCTTTGACAACCTGGCCATCCCTAAGGACGCACGTAATATCGCGGAAGCGCACGCCTTTATCGACTACATGCTGCGGCCCGAAGTGGCGGCGAAAAACACCAATTTTCTGTCCTATGCCAACGGCAATCTCGCGAGCCAGCCTCTGATCGATCCGGCAATCCTCAACGACCGCACCATCTATCCGGATGAGGCCGCCATGGCGCGGCTTTACACCATCAAGGCGCACGACGCCAAGACAACGCGATTGATGAACCGGCTTTGGATCAAGATCAAGACAGGTAGGTAACCCAACCACGTTCGATGAGATGGTGCTTCAAGGCGCACGCTTCGTTCGCTCTCGAAAGCGGCGCCTGCGTGCCGCCAGATTCTGCTGCCTTGGGGGCGCGCCGCGAAGGCACAAATTTCAAAACCTGCGATCAAAGGCAACGGACCACAAACCGCGGTCATGCGCCGGGCTGAAAGGCCAGGGGCCGCCCTGCCATCCAGCGGAACATGCCTCGTCCCAACAGGCTGCCGAGCCCTGTGATCGCCGCTGTCGTCCCGAGATTCCACACCAGGATCAAGACGGTCGCATCATGACTGTGGAACAGCGAGAGCGCGCTCGCCGTGATGGCCGCGACCGCGAGACTGCCCATCAAGGCGACGGCGCCGCCGCGCAGCAGCGCAGCGTAGCGCAGCATCGCAGCGAGCGCGAGCGCCAGCGGTACGCTGGTAAGAACGAGCAACGCGAGGCACCGGACCTCCTCGCTGAGGCGAATGCCGTCCGGCCCGGCGCTGACCCAATCGGCGAAACAGCCGTAGCCGATCGTAGTGGTCCACGTCGCCAACCCCGGCAGCGGCAAGAGAAGCCACCAGCGCGAGCGATCCGGAAGGCTGATCATGAACGCAGCGACGGTGGCAAGGATACCGGTAGCGAGCGCCGCCCCCATGCTCGTCGCGAACTTGGGTTCGTCAAGGCGCGCCATGAGATCCGCCCGAACGCCATGCCCGACGGCAATGAGCGCAAGAACAAGGCCGGCAAAGGCGAGCCAAAGCGTAGCCCGCACGAGCGGCGGGCGCAGCCGCCTCACCGGCGTTGCGCATTCGACCAATGTATCGATAAGTTCCCGAGTTGCGGTCACGGCGTTTGGCTCGTCTGTCGTAGTCGCTTGCGCAGCGACTTGATGGCCCGATGCACCGCTACCTTCAAGGCCGATACCGATCGTCCGCTTGCCAGCGCCGCCTCCTTCAAGGACATTTCCTTGAGTTTGAGGAGATTGATGGCCAAGCGCTGATCGGGTGTCAGAGTAGCGATCGCCGCATGTAGGGCCGCGGCGTCTGCGGATGCGTCATCAAAAGGGAGGTTCGCCGCATCGCATGAAAAGGTTTCATGCTCGTGCGAGAATTCGATTTCGCGCGACCGGGCGCGGATCTGACGCCGCAGCCGGTCAATGATGCGCCGGTTGGCGATGGCCACCAGCCACGGCCCGAACGGACGGCTCGGATCATAAGTATGCCGGATGGCGTGGACGGTCAGCAGCACGTCCTGCACGGCATCCTCGGCATCGCTGGGTTGCTTCAAGCACCTTGCCGCCATCGCTCGCAGATAAGGCGTCATATCCGTGAGCAGGGCCCGGTAAGCGTCCCGATCGCCGTCCTGTGCGCGGACCATGAGGCAGCGCCAGTCGTGCGCGCGCCCCTGCCGACCCTCCCCCGCGGGCGGGGGAGGGTCGGCAGGGGGGCCGGCTTGCGCGGCGCCCGTGCTGGAAGCCACGAGCGCCAAAGACGGTCGGTGTCGCTGCCTCGGGGCCATATGGCTGTCTCGCCGCTTGGACCACCCGCGACTTCCTATACATGACCCGACGACGCGCTGGTAGAAATGAATTTTTGCAGCCGACCTGTAACCTCCCGGTCGCTAAAGGCGAACCTACGATGGTCTCGCTTGGAGACACAGAAAGAGGGATGACCATGAAACACCCGCTGATTGCCGCATCCGCACTTTCAACTGCTGTGGGACTCGCGCTGGCAGCCCAGGCCCCAACAGTCCGGGCCCAGGGCGCAAATCCGCCGCAAATCGTCAAGGACAACATGGCGCGCATGGCGAAGGACAAGCTGGAGAAATGCTACGGCATCAACGCCGCCGCCAAGAACGATTGCGCCGAGGGCGCCCATTCGTGTGCCGGCCAGGCCACCGTGCCGCGCGACCCGAAGTCGTTCGTGCTGCTTCCGGGCGGCGACTGCGCCAAGATTCAAGGCGGCAAACTGACCCCGGCCTGACGGCGGGTTGATGTCTCCCGCAGCGACCAACCCACCGCACCCTATTCCGGCGAAAGCCGGAATAGGGCTGCGTTTCCAGCACCATCAGGCGGTGCTTGACACAGCTCCCGACATTGCGTGGATGGAAATCCACACTGAGAACTATATGGGGGGCGGCACGCCGGTACGTTACCTTGACGCTATTCGCCGCGACTATCCGATCTCGCTGCATGGAGTCGGACTGTCTCTTGGCAGCGCCGAGGGGTTGGACCCGGTGCATCTTGAGCGCATTCGCCGCGTGGCCGAGAGGGTCGAGCCAGCGCTGATGTCGGAGCATGTCGCCTGGAGCATCGCAAACGGCACATATCTCGCGGATCTCTTGCCGCTGCCGATGACCGAGGAGGCGCTCGCTGTGGTGTGCCGCCACGTCGATCAGGTGCAGGATTATCTGCGGCGCCGGATCCTCGTGGAGAATCCCTCCACCTATCTGCGCTTCCAACACTCGCGCATTCCGGAATGGGAGTTTATGGCGGCGGTCGCGGCGCGCACCGGCTGCGGCATCCTGTGCGACGTGAACAATATTTATGTCAGTGCCCATAACCATGATTGGGACGCGTCGACCTATCTGGCCGCGCTGCCGGCCACGGTGATCGGCGAAATCCACCTTGCCGGCAACAGTGTGCGGTCGCTCCCTGACGGCAGTACTTTGCGCATCGACGACCATGGCTCGCACGTCATCGCGGAGGTGTGGGCGCTCTACCGCGAGGCGCTCGCAAGGTTCGGTCCGGTTCCAACGCTGATCGAGTGGGACACCGACGTGCCGCCTCTCCATGTGCTGCTGGGCGAAGCCGATTGTGCAGAGGTGCTTCTGGCAGCGGCCGAACAGGAGGCGCACCGTGTCGACGCTGCTTGAATTGCAGCGCGCCATGCGCGCAAGTCTGCTTGAGCGCAATGACGGTCCCGTTGCCGCGATGCTTGCTGACAATGTGCCGGTGGACAGGTTGAATGTCTATCGCAATACGTTCGTCAGCACAATCACCAAGGCGCTGCGCCTATCTTATCCGGCTGTCCATCAGCTGGTCGGCAACGATTTTTTCGAAGGCGCTGCCGCCGTGTTCATAGTCCAGCAGCCGCCGCGGGCTGCCTATCTCGACGACTATGGCGCAGACTTTCCGCAATTCTTAAGAGGCTTTGGGCCGGCCGCATCGCTCGAATATCTGGCGGATGTCGCGCGCCTTGAATGGGCGGTCACCCGCGCCATCCATGCCTTGGACATCGAACCGCTCGACTTGGCCCGGCTGGAAACGCTCGCGCCTGAAGATCAGGCCCGCGTGTCGTTTGTGCCGCATCCATCGATCGGCGTCCTGCGAACCGATTACCCGGTCGATGTGATCTGGCGGGGCGTGCTTGCGGGCGATGATGCTGCCCTTGCGGCGGTCGATCTCAACAGTGGCCCGGTCTGTCTGCTGGTGGAACGCCGCGCCGCCGGCGTCGAGGTGTCGCGCCTCGACGCTGCCGCGTGGCGCTTCGCTCATGCGCTGTGCGAGGGCCGGCCGCTTGTTGAGGTGTTTGCGGTATGCTCTCGCGAGCAGGGAGAGGCGCAGTGCGGGCATGAAATCTGGCTCGCTGAACATCTCGCCGCTGGACGGTTCGTTGACTTCCGCCTCGCGCCTCGCGGCGCCACAGCTCTCACCGCATCATCGGAGGCAGTGCCATGACGGATATTGCCGCTGCAGGGTCGCGACGTTGGCCGCTGCTCGCCGTTATCGAGAAGTCCATCGCGTTGCTCGATCGTGTGCCGTACACGCTGCTCGCGTTACCGCTGCGTGTCGGCGCCGCCATGGTGTTCTGGAACTCCGCCATGACCAAGCTCGCGAGTTGGGACACAACCATCGATCTCTTCACCGATGAATACAAGGTGCCGCTGTTGCCGCCGGAGTTGGCCGCCAACCTCGTGCTGTCGATCGAATTGACGACGCCGGTGCTCCTCGTGTTTGGCCTCTTTACCCGCGCGACCGCGCTCGTGCTTCTTGGCATGACGACGGTGATCGAGGTCTTCGTCTACCCGCTAGCGTGGCCGACTCACATCCAATGGGCGGCGATGCTACTGATGCTCATCTGCCGCGGCGCCGGCCAGCTCTCGCTCGACCATGTCGTGTGGCAGCGGATACGCTACCTGGGCAGCAAACGCGCTGGCGGCTGAGAACGGGCAGTCATGCGGCTCTCCTCGACAATCACGTGTCCGAGCCGGGGATATGGCGGCACTGCAGTCATGCCCGTGGATGTCCCGTTTGGCGGGCGGGGAAGGGCGCAGACAACCGTTATGAAGGCCCCCAATGCCGTCTCTTGGGCTTCTGACGGCGGCTCGGTTGCCCCATCATAACCCTCTTCTTCGGATGAGGGGTGATACCAAATCTCCGATCATCGCGGGCGATGGCTTTCGCGACTCCTCCCATTGTCTGCTCGAAGCCCTCGTGACGCGAATCGATGTAAAGCCACTTCTTCAGTATGTCGTGAGGTGCCAATTGGGCGAACTCTTCGAGGATTGAGGGTTGTTGCGCGTGTTCCGTGCAGATCAGCACGCCATGCCATTTCCATCGGCCAGTCTTGGTTGGTTCGACCAAGACCATCATCATTCGGCCGAACAGATAGACGGCCAGCCCGCCGAACATCCTTTTGGTGAAGAAGCCGGCGTGTTCTTCGAAGAACTCAAAGATCCACTCGTTCTCGAACGTTCTTCTCCGAGATTTCCATTTGGCATGCGTCATGACGACGGCTCGGCCCGGGGTCGGCTAGTGGCCGTCGGCTGATTGTCGGCGGACAGGCCATGCACCTCCTTCTCGTATGCCACGTCGAAACCCGCCTTTTGCAGGGTGCCCAGCGCATGCTTCGCGATCGACATCATGCTTCCCATCCCATTTCCTCAATTTCGTGAATTGAATTGAGCAAGGCCGGCAGGACGCCAGGGCGGTTGACGTGGACCATCTGCCAGCCGCACTGGCCGGGCGGCGATTCTGGGCCAGCGTGTGACCAAGGTGCCCCAGTCGATCGCCGCGAAGTCTACCTTCACGCCATGGCGCTTCAAAAAAGGTCGAGCGTCACTTCATCCAGGCCTTAAAGAACGTTCCTCGCCCAGCGTGTGGCGGGTCATGGTGAACGACACGATTGCACCGATCAGCGCGAGTGCGCCGGCAAGTATGAACGCAAAGGCGAAGCTGCCGGTCCCATTGACGATGTAGCCGGTAACGATCGGCGCGAGCAGGCCGAACGTATTGCCGCCGAGCACCATGAAAGCGAATGCACGTCCACTATCCACTCGTGAGCGCAACAGGTCGTTGCACAGCGCCGCGTTGGTCGCGGTGGCTGTATTGCAGAAGCTCACCGGGAAGATGGTCAGGATGATGACGAGGGTGAGCGAGTCCACGAATGGGATCGCCATGCCGATCGCGCAGAGCAACAGGCACGCCACCACGATAATGCGCCGCGCGCCCTGGTGCATCGTCTGGTGGGTCAATATTCGATCGCCAATCCAGTTGGTCAGGATCATCACAGCGGCGCCGATTAGGAAGGGTATGGAGGTAAACAGGCCGGACTTCACGATGGAGAGTCCGCGCGCGGTCTGCAGATAATCAGGCAGCCAAGTAAGGTAGAGATAAATCGAATAGACAGCAGTGCCCTGGGAAATTGCGAGCCCCCACATCGACGGCGAGCGCAGCAGGCCACGATAGCCGACGCCACCGGTCAGCATCACTTCACCGGCGTGGCGTTCGGCGAGGATACGCTGACGCTCTGGTTCGGGAATCCAACGGGTCTTCTCTGGTGTGGACACAAGTGCTGCCCAAACGACGACCCAGACGAGGCCGACGGCACCGGTGACGAAGAACGAGATGGGCCACGATGTCGCGGCGATGAGCCACGCCACGAGAGGCGCGCTGAGCGCTGGCCCCAGCAGGGTTCCGGCCTGGACGCAGCCGACGGCGATGCCACGCTCGGTGTAGGGTCCCCAGTCGCGCACGGCGCGGTAGCTAACCGGGAAGGTCGGCGCCTCGCCGGCGCCGAGACCGAGACGTGTCAGCAGCATGGTAACGAATCCAGTCGCCATGCCGCTGAGCATCTGTGCGATAGACCAGACGGTGGCGCCGATCGCAGCCATGCGATGAGCGCCAAGACTGTCCACCAGCCGACCACTCGGCAGCATCATGATGACGTAGGCCCAGAGGAAGGAGGAGAACAGGTAACCGAGCGCGACGGGCGACAGGGCGAATTCCTGTGCAACCGACCGGCCGGCAACCGACATGTTGATGCGGTCGAGGTAGCAGATGACATTGAACAGGAACAGCAAGAAATATACCCAATAGCGTCGGTGAGTCATCCGCCCGGTCTCCGTTGCCTTGTCGTTTCCGGTATGGCATGCAGCGGGCGCGGTCAAAATTATTGCCCCGACCGCCCCTCGCGTGATCGGCAATGTTGTCCTCCAGAACCGAGTAAATAGTCGGGCAAACGCCCTGTGTATGTGAAGTCGTTCACATTCGGAGTCGTTTTGAATTGGCTTATTTGGTTGCCATTTGGCTCGGCGCGCCCACAGCGGCTCCCCCGAGTTGGAGGAATGTTCGACGCGCAAGCTTCATTGTACGCCCCCAGTGAGAAAGCAAGGTATGTCCGAGCGAGAAACAATACTATCTAGCCAAGGGCTTCGCCCTTGATATCCCTTCCACTTGAGGTGGAGCGGAACATGTCGAGAAGATAGGGGATATCAAGGGGCAGAGCCATGCTTGAGGGGCAGTGATAGCCGTACGATCCCCGTCTGCAAGACGGCAGCTGGGAGGCGGGATTCCCACAACGCGCGAGCGGCGCTGGGTATCTTTGGGAAAGGCTTGTCAGGAGCTGCCCCTGCAGGCCAAAACGCACTGAACGGCGCCGTAGGGCGGCAGAGAAGGCGCATGGCGAACGGCTGCACCTCCAAAGACATCATCGACTGCGATTTCGGCGATCATCCGTTTTCGTCCAGGTATCGATGCGGCTGCAGCCGATTCCAGGTAGAGCGAGGCGAGCCAAGGATCGCGGTGGGGTATTTTGGTGTGCCGCCGGTGCAAGGCGCAGCAGGAAGTTGCAGAAGCATCATTTCGCGGAAAATGGGCGGTGGATGGATTAGCGTCGCACAATGGCGAATGCACAGACCTCCCCCTCAATTGAGGGAAGCTTGTGCCGGCGTGGCGCGACCTACCCGCTTTACCGGCACCAGCGCTCGCCAGCGTCCCCAGTGTTGGTAAGCGCCGGGTAGATTTGCTGTCGCGCGACGCAAACATTGAAATCGCTGGTAAATCTAACCAAGGTTAGATCGTTGCATCAAGGTCCACAATTCCGCCAGCATCGCGGTGCAGCGGGAGAGCGAGATTTGGAATCGATAAGCCCCAGGCTGCTGCGCAAGATTCACGTGTGGATATCGCACCCCTCTGACGGGCGCCCGACAATTGTGTACGGACCAATCGGATAAACTTAAATGTTGCTAAACGTGACCTAGGACTCCGATAACATACATTGTGATGACCGGCGGGCATTTCTCGCACAGGGTCGCGCCCTTGTCTGCGCGGTTGCCCCCAACGCCCACAAGAGCTGGGGCCTCCATCGTTCGCAGGTGTTAGCTAAATGGCCTAACACCCGTTCGTTTCATTTCCTCGTAGACATTGATGACTGCTACAACGATCAAAAGTGGCACTAACGTCTTAGGTCGCGCCTAATGTTGGCTGGAACTGCCTACGGAAACGGTGTGACAACGGGGCGCCTGCTTTCCACGGCGGCTCTTCAATCGAGGTCGTCTACGGGCTTGCCTCCGTGAATTGCGAGACCGACATCGCTTTCGACCTCGCGGCGAGCGCAGTCCAGCGGATCAGTATCGATGCAAAGTTTCGGACGTTGGCGAGTCTCGCGTCTTATGCGGGCCACAGTTGTGATCCTGCAGACGTGCCTTCTCGTCGGTTGTTCCACATCGTTGCCGAAGAAACTCGGGGCATACGACAATGCACCCGACGCGACCACGAGCGCGGTTCGCAATGCCGATTTCAGCGCCCGCTCTGCGACTGCAACTGACCGAGCGATCGACACACAAGCCCCCGAGTCGTCAAAACCCTTGCTGTTTCCGGGCGCCGATCCCGAATCGACACCGCTGCGCTTGCGCGACTCAGATTACGGAGTGCGCACCGCATTGTTGGAGCCGATTACGATCAGGGGCGATGATGTCGAGCTCAACTTTGAAAATGCCGACATTTCGTCCACCGCCAAGGCGGTGCTTGGCGACGTCCTGCATCTCAATTTCGCGGTCGATCCGAAGGTCCAGGGCACGGTGACGCTCGCTTCGGTCGGACCAATCGCGCGCAAGGATCTGCTGCCGACGTTTGAAAGCGTGCTGCGGATGCAGAACGCCGCGATCGTGCACGACGGCAGATTCATCAAGATCGTGCCGCTTCCCGAAGCGCCGGGACACGGGTCCGTCAGCGTCGGAGCCGGGGAGCCCGGGTTCGGCATTTCAATCGTACCGCTGAAATATGTTTCGGCCACCACGGTCGCCAAGACGGCAGAAAACCTGCTGGCACGACAGGGGGCGATCCGCGTTGAACCGGCGAGAAATCTTGTCCTGATCCAGGGCACGACATCCGAGCGCGAGGCCGCGCTCGACCTGATCTCGACCTTCGACGTGGAGTGGCTGCGCAATCAATCGGTCGGCGTCTATCCGCTCAAATCGACCTCACCCGAGACGATGATCGGAGAGCTCCAACGCATATTCGACAATCGCGAAAACGGCGCGGGGCAGGACGTTATCAGCTTCCAGCCGATCTCGCGCATGAACGCCGTCATGGTCGTCGCCAAAAACGCGAGTTTGCTCAGGCGGACGAGCGAATGGGTGGACCGCCTCGACCGATCGGACAACAGCGGCACCACGTTGCGGAGCTATCGGCTGAAATATGGTAACGCCACGCAGATCGCCAAGATCCTCGCCAATATCTTCGGGTCAAACCGGTCCGGCACGACCAGTGATACGCCAGCCAATCAGATCGCACCGGGGGCGACCGCCTCCCAGTCTCGGCTCGATTCGCTTAAAAGTACTGCACAAGGCGTAAACACCGGCGGGATCACGAATGGAACTACGGCTGGTGGTGCGACGAGCCAGCCGAGCGGCGGCTCGTTCGGGACGGGCGGCAGTGTCAGTGCGCCGATTTCCGCATCCTTTCAGTCATTCCGCAAGAACGCCTCTGACGTGCCTGGCGGCGGCGATGCATTTGGCGGCGGGGGCGACGCAAGCGCGTCGAAGGGCACGTTCCAGAACGTTCGCATCACCGCCGATACCGTCAACAATGCAATCGTGGTCTACGCCAATCAGGAAGATCACCGTATCATCCAGCGCGCAGTCATCGACTTCGATCGCCCGCGCCTGCAGGTCGCAATCGAGGCGACGGTCGCTGAAGTGACGCTCACCAAAGACTTGACTTATGGGGTTCAGTATTTTCTCGCCGGCAATCAATCCGGGGGAGGGATCGGGGCGGGCTTTCTCGGCGCCGCAGCCCAAACGGCCGCTCAAGCTCTGGCGCCACAAGTTGCGCCGGGCGTCAATCTGCTACTCGGACCGCAGAATTCGCCGCGTCTCATCCTCAATGCGCTAAACCAGATTACCAGTGTCAGGGTCCTCTCCTCACCGTCGATCGTCGCCCTCGACAATGAGCCGGCGCTTCTGGAGGTCGGCAACGAGATTCCGATCTCCACCGGCTCGGCCACGATCCTCTCCAATTCGAATACGCCGGTCGTCAATACGATCCAGATGCAGAATACCGGCGTGATCCTTAAGGTGTTGCCGCACGTGAGCGGGAATGGAACGGTCGAGCTTGAGGTCGATCAGGAGATATCCGCCGTCGTCAATCCGCAACAGCAGACCCTGACGCCGACGATTTCGGACCGGCACGTTCATTCGACGGTGTCGGTGGCCAGTGGGCAAACCGTTCTGCTCGGCGGCCTGATCAGCGACAACGATCAGAGAACGAAGAACGGAATACCCGTACTCGGCGACATCCAATTTCTTGGGGATTTGCTCGGCAATATCAACAACAGCAGCACCCGCACGGAGATCATTATTTTCATCAGGCCGCAGGTGATCCACCACAGCGTCGACGCGCGCGCCGTGACCGAAGAATTCCGAGACAAACTAACTTCGATGAAAAACAGCGGGAGTTCTGTCGTCAGCGGTGCGGATGTTAAGCGCTGAGGCAGCACCGCCGATCCACAAACGACGTTCAGTCGCGTGCACTCGCTATGTTACCACTCGTGACACGCTTTCCGAAGCTTCGATCTCGACGAGGTATCGAATGGTCGCGCCCACAAGGAGCTTTTGTTTTGCGCACGGTTATCGATGTCGGCCTGCCATTCCGAGAACCGCGTCTTGGCGCGCTGCGCTGGGTGCGCCGGCCCGAGATGAAACCTCTCTTCCCTGTTGCTGTACAGGTCGCGAATGTCTGCGGGAATGGCCTTGCGTGAGGACCAACTGCCCGATTTCGTGCGTCTCAGCGTGGCCATTCTGATTGCCATTCTGTAGGCCCCTTCTGTAGGAAAGGGCTGGCCGAATGGCTAGCAAATCCAGTAAGTTGTTGCCACTCCAGCAGGACCTATCCTAGATGGTGCAAGTCAACGAGATTTGATCGCGTCGATGGCGTTGTGAATGTGATCACAGGCAGTCGGCGTGTATCACGCTTCAATCTGTCAACCAAACCCAGGAGGGATCCCATGCTGTCACGTCGTACGGTTCTGTTCGCCGCAGCCGCTGCAAGTTTCGCCGCCGCAGCGCCGGCGCTCGCGGCAACTGCGCAGCCCTTCAACGATGCGGCTTTCGCGCAGGCTCAGAAGGCGGGCAAGCCCATCTTCGTTGCCATCCATGCCTCATGGTGCCCGACCTGCAAGGCGCAAACGCCCATTCTCGCCCAACTGATGGCCGATCCCAAGTTCAAGGATCTCGTCTATTTTACCATCGATTTCGATAGCCAGAAGGATCTGGTGCGACGTTTCGGAGCGAGGATGCAGTCTACGCTGATCTCCTTCAAAGGCGAAACCGAAGAGGGGCGATCGGTCGGCGATACCAACCGTCAATCGATTGCCGCTCTGCTGAACAAGGTCCTTTGACAGGCCTCAACGGATGACAGTCGGCAGCCCAGCGTTGGCGCTGGTGGCCGGTATGCTGTCGGTCATGTCGCCATGCGTGCTGCCGCTTCTGCCGATCGTCCTTGGCGCGGCAGCATCGGAGCGCAAATGGGGAGCGGCGGCGCTTGCCATTGGGCTTGCCGCCTCGTTCGTTGCCGTCGGCATGTTCGTGGCGACGATCGGCTTTGCAGTCGGCCTCGATGCCGATGTGTTTCGCGATGCGGCGGCCGTGCTGATGGTCGCGATCGGGCTGGTCCTGATGCTGCCAGGATTTCAAGCCCAGCTCGCTGTTGCGAGCGGTCCGATCGCGAATTGGGCCGACACGCGCTTCGGCGGGGTCCGCACCGGGACATCGGGTCAGTTCTGGGTCGGCGTGCTGCTGGGCGCGGTTTGGAGCCCCTGTGTCGGCCCGACGCTGGGCGCCGCTTCGTTGGTGGCAGCGCAGGGCCGCGACCTTGGTCAGGTCGGCATTGTCATGTTCGCTTTCGGAATAGGCGCGGCGCTCCCCCTGCTGGCGTTTGGCCTGTTGTCGCGGGAAGCCATGGTGCGCTGGCGTCACCGGCTTGCATCAGCCGGCAAGAGCGCCAAAGCCGGTCTCGGCGCTCTGTTCGTTGCGATGGGCGTCCTGGTGCTGACCAGCCTCGACAAATCAATCGAGACGATCCTCGTAGAGCTCTCGCCGCAGTGGCTCACCGACCTCACGACGCGCTTTTGACGGTATATTCGGCCGGCGGCGTGGAAATTCGCCAATTGTTCTGTGCGGTCCCACACATCAGGACGGAGGGGAGGAACTCATCGCCGTTCGATCACCGGCTGATGATTCTGTGCGGTGAGACGTATCCGGATAGTGCGGAACGCATCGCGCCCTAGCCCGCATCCCCGAATTCCGCCGCGGCCTTCTCCATCGCGGCGGCCTCGTCTGGAGCCTCGACGTGTCGAGCATCTCCTACTGCAGCAGCGTCTTCTCCCTGATTGCTTATCAGCGGTCACGTTCCGCACCCCTTGTGGAACAAGGGTTTCTGAAGCTGGTTCGGCGAGGTGGCGGAATGCCTGCTTCTTTGTCTACGCTTCGAGGCGGCGTAGGATGCACCAAGACGCCAGCGATGTTCTCTGGGCGTCTGTTCGGCCTTTTATGGCATGAAGAAATTCGGGCGTCCTTTTACGAAGTCGTAATATCCCTTTTTCCTGGATTACGGAGCTGGTGGTTTGATCCGCCTCGTCACCCTAGTCCCAGCCACCGCACCTACCGTGGACCGCTCATCCGCCCGCCCAGCCGGCAGACTATCGGCATAGCCGGGTCCACCCTCTCGACCGGCAGTGCTCGAGCGGCTCTTGGTATTAGGTTCGGGCGATACGGCGACGACGCGGCCACCGATCATGGCGCGGAATTGGTCTCGACCGGCTGGATAGGCCATTAATTTGGATGCGGGGCGCACATGGTGGCCTCCGGCGGCAAATTGTGGGTTGCCCCTCTGGTGCCTTCCTGCCGACCCGGAACTGCGCGACGCTTCGTCCGTCTTGGCGGTAGGTCTTACCGTACCCGGTGACAGGCGAAACGTCGCGATGACCACATGACCTCGGAGCGTTACTTACGCGTGACAGTGTGGTTAGGTATCATTCACGACGCGGCATTCTCTGAGATGAGAAGACCATTTCGCTGGGCGAACACCTCAGGCGATTTGGTTACAAGTTGCAGGGCGCATGTGAACTGCGTGTGCCCTCGTGCGGCGCCTTGTGAGTTAGGAGACTGGAACATAAAATATTCGCCCGTAGCAAGCGCTGCCCAGCGAAAGGATGCAGCCAAGGGTCAACCCAAGCGACCCGCGCTGTCCTGGAAATCGCGATACGCTGGCGCGCTCGGCGTATAGGGGTGGACGAACCCGTGCACGTTGCCCGGCGCGCGCACGGCCGAGGGCGCAGCGTTTTTGTGTGGCACGGGCTTCGCCATTGCCGGAGACGCCAGCAACGCAGCGACGCCAACTGCGGACAGAATAATTTTCAGTTTCGATGTCATATTTAAACCCCATGGTTTAATTGTTGCACCTCGATAGTTAGGCCCTATTCCGCGGCGCACAAGATTTCGAATTGTCAATGACACCATGCTGAAAATATATGGTGTTTATGGAAAGTTGATACTGTTTTTGTCGCATTCGTGCGACGTTTCCATGCCTGCAAAGATTTCTCAGCTTTCTCAAGCGCAAAGCGATGATAGAGGCTTACTGACAACGCTTAGTCCATGTCCGCAGCATAACTGTCGCAACCTGCGCGACCGCCGTATGCACTGCCGGCATGTCTGACCTTCGCCCCCGTCTGCCTCGCCGAAATCGCGCGTGCGTTGCTGCATTAACTGCCCCGCTCCTGCGCCGTCTGATCCGCGTGAAACGCATGCTCGGGCCGACGCACCGCCTCGCAAATCGCCCCGCGTCAGCGGCGTTGTTCCTGTTGCGCTTGAGGTAGGCCTTCACGCATGGCCGGCATCAGAGACGAACCTCGGGGTTTCCCACGCCCAATAATTCGCCGCGCGTTGCCTCCCTACCAATGAGCACCGCGGCAAAGCACAAAAAAGCAATCATCTGGCTGCGTCACACGGCTTTCCTCACGACCGCGTTTCTCATGGGCGTCAACGCCGTGGATCTAGGAACACGTGCGTGGCGATATCAAACCGATCGGCGTAATGTTCATCTTGACGGCCCCTCACGTGATTTCGTTTCCGGCGATCACTCTTTGGCGCCGCGATGCCGACAGCAGGCGCCTTCCGCCACACAGATTCGATCATGACGACACGCCGTCACCGACTTTCGGAAGCGGAAAATTGAGGCGTGCCGGCTGATGTGACGAGATGCACGCGAATAGGAGGTATTGCTGCTCGGCGATGTGTGCGCTGATGTGTTTTGAGGCCTTTGGGTTCGATTTGGCCGCGGCCGCGCTCCTACGGGCTACTGTCTGGCAAAATCTCAAATCGCTAGAATTGGGGATGGTCGAGATAGATGGCTTTCGTCTCCAACCTGCTTGATGTACGGCACGGAAGGCTTCGGATCGAGTCCATGCTTTGAAGGCAGCGGCCATCTCAAAGCCTATGCTGGCGCCGGGAGAAGAGCTTGCTCCTGGATGGGCTTGCTCATCTTCGATCCGGGAAGCTAAAGTTCGCCATCGAATGGCGAGGTCTTGCAGCAGAGCTGCGGGATCGGCTGCTTGGGCGTGGTCCGCCATCTCATCGCAACAGCGGGTATGGGATGTCGCCTTCGGCCTAGCCGTCAGGCTGGCGATCAAGCTCACGCCGAAGTCGGGCCCAGAAGCGGTCGCGTCGCGACTGGGCAACCGCGATGGCTACCACGTTCCTTGCGGAATCATGTTCGTCTTCGTTTCGACTTCTGGTTGACAGTCGGCTTCTGGTTGACAGTCGTCTTCTGCGGCGGAGCCGCTTGGACATAGGCCAAATAAAGTTGGGCGAAGTCGAACGGCAGCTGGTAGCAAATCTTGACGGTACGGGTCTCATCGTCCCAACCGGCGTTTGGACCATCGCAGCTCCGCATTTCCAAAGTGAAAGGCGCGGACCACACGTAGCCGGATGCGGATCGTTCAGCTACCGTTTCCAATATGCGAATCGCTCGAAACGTGCGAGCGAATCCCTCGAGATTTCCCTCGGCATCGCCATAGCTGATGTCGATCTTGGTCGCCGGCTGGTCAGCGCTACGGTGAAAGGGAGCGAGCACCATATCCCACGACTGTGACGCCTTCGTATAGTTTTCTTTACAGCTCTGCTGGCGCGATTCTGGCATCTTGGCGCCATCAGCGAGCGCCTTGAATTTCGTCGGGTCGGAACCAACCATGAGGCAGACGATCCAATACGCACGCTGCGGACTGAGATCGTGCTCATCGTAGTAGAGTGGCTTGGCCCGTGTTTGTTCATCACGCCGCTCGTTCAGGAACCAACCTTGTGAAGCATTGGTGAGCACGCGCTGGGTAAAGCTGGTGCCGATCTTGAGCAATGTGAGTGTCGCAAAAGTGTCGGCCTCGTCCTCTTCTCGCCCAAGTACCGGCAAATGCATTTCGCTGAAATGGACGTGGCCCAGCTCGTGAAGCAAAATAAAAACCGTATTGCCGACGACGAATTCCACCCGGTCAATTCGCTCTTGTTCAGAAAGGTCCTTAAAAGCCGGCCGGTTCTGAAGCGCTCGCGCAACTTCCTTGATTCTCTCCTGAAACGATGGCGAGCCCGGCGGGGCGGATTGTCCCAAGGCAGGTCCGCAGCCTAGCAGCAACATGCCCAGGGTCGCGTAGGTAGGCAGATGGCGTAGAGACGATCCCATGGTGAGCCCTCCGACAACATTGTCGCATCAAATCACATGCTTGAACGAAGGCCAACCTCGTCGAGGAAGCGTGGGGTTCGGGCTCTGCGCCGCGGTCGGTGTGCCGTCCGCAGATGCGGGGTAGCCATGGTCGTTCGGAAAAAGTCGGTGCGCCAGCCTCGCCTCGTTCACGCAGGGCGGCTGCCCGGCCCTGCCGCAAGTAACCCGCGATAATTGATCTTCTGGATCTTAAACGGCCGTTTAGGCGCCCGTCGTTGCCGAAATATGACATGGCCCATGCCGCGCCGATGGGCATTAAGGGCTTGCGAGCCCGTCGAATACCCAAGTGCCCCCCGGTGACCGCGGCGGCGGGCCGCCGCGGTAGGACAAGGCGCGCCAGCGGTGCGGCGGTGCGTGGCTGGGAGCCGTTCCACACAAGTGGGCTGCAAGGACGGATTGCTCGGTGGGGAGTCAATCGGAGATTCCCGTGCGCCTGACCATCGTCATTGCCGTCGCGGCTGCGTCGGCTGTTTTCCTGTCAGGCTGTTTTCCTGGGGACAATTCCACGAAGCCATTGGCCGCGCATAACCAAAAATGTGAGCAGCCGGGCTTCACGCGGGGCCTCCAGAACATGCCAACTGTCGTCTGGCGCGTGCAGCGACGCCACGAGGGGCATCATCAACGACAACAGAGTGACGCGGACCGGCATTATCGGATTGACCACGGCCCGCCGGTCCCCGGCCATTAGCTTACGCTGGCGTTCGACCTCGTTGGCGATAGCGAGGGTCCGCGGGCTCGCACGCGAGCGGTCGGCAACCCCGCTGTGGCGAAACGCGCCATTGCGGTTGGATGCACACAGTCCGTCTCAAGTCAGCATGAGAGTTAAGCGTATCCGGGCCGCGGCGTCGGACGCCCGTGCCTCAGCGTTACCGAGGAGGGCCGGGCGGGCGCGCTTCACTTCGCCGACCTGTTTGGCTCGAGCGCGTTTCGTTTAGTCCCAGGCCGTCAGCTCCTGGGCAAGCCGAAGGAGTTCGAACCGCACGTTTGCGTCAGCGGCAATCTCCACGGTCCTAATGGCCGGCTGGAAGCCGGACTTCCACACTGCGAGCTCATAGGTTCCGGCTGATACTTCGATGTGCGCCACGCCGGCATTGTCGGTAGCGGCCCGGTAGGGGCCAAGCGCGATCTCGGTTCTCTCCACCGGGGTCGCCGCGCCACCTTCTATGACGGTGACTGCGACCCGGTGTTCAGGCGGCTTGACGGCGGTAAAGCTGAACTCGGCCGATGCGCCCAAATGCGGCAGCTCCAGATCGGTGGCCGCGAATCTGGCGCTCCAGCGCTGCGGCCCTGCTTTCGATGGACCGGCGAGCACGACCTCGGTCCAGTAAAGTGCGTCGCTCCCACACCAGGGCGTCTGGCCGAGGATGCTTTCGCCGACGACCGTGCCGGTGTCGTCGCGGATCTCGATCCTGGCCCCACCGAGCAAACAGGCGCCGGAACTCTTTGCGCCGACCGTGATAGAGAAACGGTTCGCGATCTGCACCGTGGAGGGAACCGCCCACACAGAGAGGCTCGTTTGGCGCGGCCTCGTCTGCGACGAGATCGATAGCGCGGTTTGCCCATAGGAGATGCCGCCGATCACCTGTGGCGGAAAGCGGATGATCCAACTGAATGCTCCGACACCAACAGGCGCTGTGAGCGTGAAAGGGGCGGTTTCATTGACATTGCCATGAAACGCAATCAGTTCCGCCATCGCCACGATTTTTTCGCCGGCTACGACCTCGATGCGGCCGCCGCCAAGTTTGCAGGTGGCGCCCGACACCTTCACTTGCAGCACAAGCTCGGCGCCGGCCGGTACCTCCGGCGGAACGGGCCCGGCAAGCTCCAACCGCAATGCGGCCGAAGCCACCGCCGGAGGATCTGCGCTCATGACGGCTGCGCAGCCGCGTGGACGCCCGCAATACGGCCGAACGTTGCGGCCCGGCAGATGCCGTGCTGGCCGAACCCGCCGGCGGAATCGCCGCAGGCGTAGAGACCGGCTATCGCCCTGCCGCGCAGGTCGATGACCTGGCCGCTGGTGTTGATGCGAACGCCGGTATAGGAATCGTGAAGCGCGGGCGTATGCCAGGCCGCGTAGAAGGGCGGCCTGACGATCTTATGCATCGGCCGCGGCTTCTTGAAATCGGCGTCGACCCCGGTGTCCACGAAGGAATTGTACCGTTCGACCGACTTGCGCAGGGCCGCGGAGGGCATCGGCCGCCACTGATATGCGTTGACGATTTTGGCCGCCAATTCCTCGATCGTTTCGGCGCTGAAGAAGTAGCCGTCAGGATCGACGTAGGGCGGCTTGACGGGCCACTCTTCGCGGGCCACGGCGTCGGCATCGAAGATAGCCCAGATCGGGCCGCCGCCATTCAACTTGTTGGGATCGCCGGTCCACGCGAGTGCCGCCGCATAGTACTCGTAATTCCGGGTCGAAGCGGTTTCGTCATAGAAGCGAAGGCCGTTCTCCTTGACCAGGATTACGTTCTGGTAGTCCTTGACGACGAGGCCGAGCGCGCGCGCGCGAAAGAAGTGCGGGCTCGTGGGATAAAGCTCGGTGATGGTGCCGTTGTTCTGCTTGCCCATGCGTCCCTTGGTGATCAGGTTGTCATCCTGAGTGGTCTGACAGGCCGTTGCTCCCAGCGCCGCTCCGATTTCCATGGCAGCGATCTCGCCGTCGCCCGTGCGCTCCGTCCACTCGCTGTTCTCCGCCTGGTACTCTTCGGTGAGCCGGACGTCGAACATGGTGCGAAACACCGGGTTTCCCGCGCTGCCGCCGGTGGCAATGATGATGCCCTTGCGCGCCCTGATGTTCATGGTGCGGCTCTTGGGCCTGTACCAATCATCGACCTCGATGGTGGCGATCCCAGTGACGCGGCCGGCGAGCGGACTCTCCCGATGGATTTTCGTCATCTGTTGTTGCAGCAGGATCTCTACTCCCATCTGCCGCGCGGTCTTCTCCAGCGGCCTGACGAAACCTGAGCCGCGTGCCGGCGTGGTGGCCTCATTGGGCCAGCGCACGACGTTCAGCCTGGTGCGGTTGCGATCGAGGCGATCGGGAGCGCCACGGTATGAGTCCCATTTGATCCCGTGCTTCTCCAGCCAATCGAACAGTTCGAGATTGTTGTCGGCCCAGGTGCGCACCAGCGCGCGATCGCTGAAGCGGCCGATCGGCTTTTCCGGACGCGACCAGTCTGCAAATTCGCGATCAGGAGAGTCATCGACGCCTATTGCCTGCTGCAGGCGATTGCCGCCGCCGATATAGAGGCCGCCAAAGCTCATCATCGCGCGCCCGCCGATGTCGAAGTTCTTTTCCACCATCAGCACCGAGGCGCCCTTTTCACGAGCCGCGATCGCCGCTACGAGCCCGCCGGCGCCGGCGCCGATCACGACAACATCCGCTTCGCGGTCCCAGGCGACCGCCTCAGCCGCCTGCGCTGCTGGCGCCTCGGCAATGGCGACGACGGCGGCGCCCGAAGCAAGGAAGCTGCGGCGATCGAACGCTGCCTTGGAACGACTCTCGAGCTCTGTGCCGGGTCCGGTTTCAACGGGCGATTTCGACATTTCGACCTCCCTGGTCCGACCGCACTGCTGCCTCGGGCATCTTTTCTTCGAGCTTATGAGGCCGAACATGCAGGGTCAATCATAGCCAGGTTTTCGCGGGCGGATGGATTCGCCTTCCCTTCCCGGTTTGGCTGACCTATCGTGTCACAATTCATGGCGGAGCTGGGAGGCGGCGTTTCGTGGTCATCTCCATCGAGAGTTTTCGTCCTGCCGGACGGGTGCTGTGGTTCATTGCGATCATTGTCGGTAGCGGCTCGGTATGGGCCGCACCTGGCGATCCGCCGGCTGGCAATTTTTCCGCTCCTTCCGCCGCCGAGCGCATCTATGCCGCTGCACCCGCGCGCCTGCTGCAATTTCGCACGCTGGTCGCCGGCGCCGAGCGGCAATCCTCAACCGGCTCGGGTTTTCTCGTCACGGCCGACGGGCTCGCCATAACCAACTATCATGTCGTCTCACAGGTCGCGCTTGATCCGAACACATACAGGCTCGAATTCACTGCCGCTGACGGCAACCGCGGTGAGGCCAAGCTGTTGGCTGTCGATCTTGCGAACGATCTCGCCGTCGTTGGCCTCGACAAGCGCGACGCCCCCTTCTTCGCCTTCGATGAGGCTGCGATGGCGCACGGTCTCGCCAAAGGCGAGCGACTCTATTCCATGGGCAACCCGCTCGATCTTGGCTTCACCATCAATGAGGGCATCTACAACGGCCTGGTCGAGCGCAGCTACAACGAGCGGCTGCACTTCACCGGCGCACTCAATCCCGGTATGAGCGGTGGCCCTGCGGTGACGGCTGAGGGATTGGTCGTCGGTGTCAACGTCGCCAAGAGGACCGGCGCCGAGCTCGTGAGCTTCCTGGTGCCGGCACGATTCGCGGCGGAGCTGCTGCAACGTGTGCGCGATAACGAGACAGCAGCGCAAGACTTCCGCGCGGAAATCGCTCGCCAGCTCGCGGCCCGGCAGGCAGCTCTCTACCAATCGCTCTTCGACAGGGGATTTCGTTCGGTCGCTTTTGGGCCCTATCAGGCGCCAGAGACAACGGCGGCGTGGTTCAATTGCTCGGCGCAGACCAATGCTGGCGCCACGCCGAAGCCGCGCGCCAGCATCAATTCGATGAATTGCCGGAGCGATACCAGCCTGTTCATTGCCAGCGATCTCACCACCGGATCCATTCAACTCAGCAATTCCTATGTCACGACCGCGGACCTCAACCCTTTCCAGTTTGCGACGTTCTTAACGCGGCAGAGCCAGCCGTTCTTGAGCCAGTCGGTCTTCGTCGGCGGCGGCCCGTCGCGCAAGTGGTATACGACGCAGCGCTGCCACGAGAACTTCGTCGCAACAGCAGCCACGCCAAATCATCCGCCGCTGCGCGTCGTCTGGTGCGCCCAGGGCTATCGAGAGTTCGACGGGCTCTACGACGTGGCATTGACTGCCGTCACCGAGGACCAGGGCACCGAGGCGCTGGTATCGCGACTCAGCCTTCAAGCCGTGGGCTATCCCGAGGCCGTCGCGCTGAGCAAGCGCTTCCTCGAAGCAGTCCAAAAATGATTTGGGTCGAGATCCTCTCACGTCACCGCGAGGT
>JASHYD010001330.1 GCA_030043175.1 Xanthobacteraceae bacterium
TTCCAGCACATCACCGACGGGGTCCTGGAGCTGCCGTCAATCGTCTTCTTCGTGTCACTGATCGTGTTCTGCCTGTGGCTCAATGTTCGCGCCATCGAAGTCAAGAAAGCCGCGTGAGAGATTGCCATGTCCGACCAGATCCAACCGCCAACCCGCAAACCGTTGCCGACCGGCCGCATCGCGCTGGTCGCCGCCCTGCTCGGCGCTGTTGTCTTTGTTTGCATCAACATTGTCAGCGCCCAGATCTTCCGCGAGACGCGTCTCGACCTTACCCAGCAGCACCTCTACTCGCTGAGCCAAGGCACCCGAACGCTGCTCGGCGAACTCAAGGAGCCCGTTCGTTTCCGCTTGTTCATGTCCTCCGCGCTTACCAAACAGGCGCCGCAGCTTGCCGCTTTCGCCGGCCGGGTGCGGTCGCTGTTGGACTCCTATGCCGCCGCCGCGAAGGGCAATATCATCCTCGAGGTTATTGATCCCAAGCCCTTCTCTGAGGAGGAGGACCGCGCGGTCGCGTTCGGCATCGACGGGTTCACGGGCGTCGGCGGCGAGCGGCTGTTCTTCGGCCTTGCCGCCACCAATTCCACGACCGGGCGAGCCACCATCAGCGTATTCGCGCCAGACCGCGAACCGTTCCTGGAATACGACCTGACGCGACTGGTGTCGGAACTCGGCCGGCGCGGCAAGCCGGTGGTGGCGCTGCTCGACGGTCTCGGCCTCGCCGGCAATCCGATGATGCGGATGCCGGAGCAGCAGGTGTTGACGCAGATGAAGCAGTTCTTCGACGTCAAGCCGCTGTCCGGGGAGGTCGAGAAGCTGCCTGACGACACCCGCGTCCTGATGGTGGTCCACCCTCAGGACCTCACCGAAAAGACGCTCTATACCATCGATCAATGGGTGATGGCCGGCAACGCCACGATGATCTTCGTAGATCCGTACGCGGAAAATCAACTCGGCCCGCGCGGCATGCCATCGCCCAACCCGACCTCGAACCTGGAACCGCTGTTTAAGGCCTGGGGTGTCAAATTCGACACCACGCGGGCGATCGGCGATCCGGACTATGCGCTGCAGACCGAGCGCAATATCGGCGGCCGTCCGGTGGCCTCGCAGAACCTGCCGTGGATCGCATTGCGCGGCGACGCGCTCGCGCGTGACGAGGCGATCTTGGCGCAGCTGTCTGCTATCGTGATGACGACGGCCGGCGCCTTCGAGACCACCAAGGACGGCGTTACCCTGCGGCCCCTGGTGCGAGCATCGAGCGCCGCCGTCACTCTCGACGCCAGCGTCGCGGGCGACCGCAGCGGCGATCCCCGCCGCTTGCTGGTGGGCCTCTCCAAGGCGCCGAAGCCTCCGATTCTCGCGGCCCGGCTGACCGGCACCCTCGACAGCGCCTATCCGGATGGGCTCAAGAAGGAAGAGAAAAAGCCGGACGAAGCAAAAACCGACGAGGCAAAGCCCGACGAGGCAAAGCCCGACGAGGCAAAGCCGGATAATGCAAAGGCTGACGATGCCAAGAAGGACGAGATCAAGAAGGACGAGACCAAGAAGGACGAGACCAAGACGGCCGAGACCAAGACGGCCGATAGCTCGCTAAAGAAGTCGGCAAAGCCCGCAAACGTCATTCTGGTCGGCGATGCCGACATGTTGATGGATCGCAACTGGGTGCAGATGCACACGCTGTTCGGGCAGCAGGTCGCCCAAGCGTTCGCCAACAATGCCGACTTCGTCATCAATGCGATCGAGCAGATGGCCGGAGGTGCAGCCCTGTCCGACCTGCGCGGACGCGGCGTATCATGGCGGCCGTTCGAGCTGATCCAGCGCATGGAGGCCGAAGCCGACAGCAAGTTCCGCGCCAAGGAGCAGGAGCTGACGAACCAGCTTAAGGATACAGAACAGAAGCTGTCGCAGCTGCCCAAAGCCGCCGAAGGGTCAAACGAGGTGCTGTCGGCCGAGCAGGCGAAAACCATCGACGGTTTCCGCACCCAATTGCTCGCCATCCGTTCTCAACTGCGCGATGTGCAGTTTGCACTGCGCCGAGATGTCGACAATCTCAAGAACCTCGTGACGGCGCTCAACGTCGGCGCTGTGCCGGTAACGGTCGGGGCGATCGTGATCGCCTTCGGAATGCGCCGATCGCGCCGGCCTCTGCCAAAGAAGCCGTCGGACAAATCGGCGTAGCCGGAAACGGAGCAGCATCATGAACACGAAGCATCTCACCACGCTCGCCGTACTTGCGGCGATCAGCGTCGGCGTGACTGCCTGGGTGTTGCAGACCAGCGCGCCAACGGTGGCATCGGACCGGCGCGGCGAAACGGTCGTCCCCTCGCTGGTGGCCAAGGCAAACGATATCACCGGCCTTTCCATCCGCGACGGCACCGGCACGCTGTCGATCGAGCGCCGCGACAATCGCTTTGTCGCCGCGGATTCCGGCTATCCCGTCAAGACCGACGCGGTGCGCGATATCGTCGCCAGCAGCGCCGAGCTGTCGTTCCAGGAAGCGCGCACCAGCGATCCGGCCCGCTATGGCGATCTCGGCCTCGCGGATCCGGGCGCCAAGGATGCCGGCAAGGAGGTCACGTTCCGCACGGCAGGCGGCGAACTCGCAAGCTTCGTGGTCGGCAATCGCGACACCACCGTTGGCGGCCCGACCGGCGGCGTTTTCATCCGCCTCAAAGGCCAGCCCCAGACCTTCCTGGCGCGCGGCGATGTTCGGCTGCCCGCCGTCCGCTCGGACTGGTTCGTCGGCTTTGATCTCGACGTCAAGCGCAACGAAATCAAAAAGGTCGAGCTCACCGGAGGCGGACGCGACACCCTAACCGCTTCGGCAAACGCCGATAAACCTGGCGAACTGGTCCTGGCCGATGTGCCGGAACAGCGTAGCCCCGACAGCTTCAAGGTCAGCCGGCTGGCGACGCTTGTCGAGAGCTTCGCGTTTCAGGACGTGCGCAAAGCTACCAAGCCGGCGGAAGACGCCCGCCGCATGGTGGTAGACGCCGGCGAAGGGCTGCGCCTCACCTTCACCGCGCTGGGCGACGTTACCGAGGGCTGGGTGCAGCTCGCGGCAGAAGCCACGAGCGATGCCGCGAAGGACAAGGCAAAGCTCATCGCTTCCAAGGTCGATGGCTACGATTTCCGCTTGCCTTCAAATCAGGCCGAACTTCTGAGCTGGACCGTCACGGATATGACCGACGAAAAGAAGAGCTGACCTGCAGCCCGATTGAGCGCCGCTTGCGCAGCGTAATCCGTGACCACGCTGTCGGCGCGAAACCGCACAATCACACGC
>JASHYD010001331.1 GCA_030043175.1 Xanthobacteraceae bacterium
GCTTCGGGCCCGGCGTTGAAAGCGGCGAGAGCGTCGATGAGGACGATCTGGCGGTCAAGCCGCGCGAAATGGTCGCGGAAAAATGGCCGTACCACCACGTCCTTGTAAGCCTCGTAGCGTCGCCGCATCATCGCCCATAGCGAGGCCGCGGGCGGCGCACCTTCGCGCGCCACATCGAGCGGGGCAAAGGTCAGCGCCGGGGAGCCGGCGAGATCCCCCGGCATCAAGAAGCGACCCGGGGGCAGCAAGGTCATGCCGTAGTGTTCATTGCGGCAAGCCGAGAGGTATTCGGTAAACAGCCGTGCCGCGTCGATTGCCACGCTTTCTTCGGCGGGGCTCGTGACATCAAGTGTCGCCGAATGGGCGAGCCACTGCTTTGCGAGTGGCGCCCGCGGCCCGCGGCGCGACAGCTCCAGGGTCTCGGCCGACCATGCCTCGAAGCTTTTTGAGAGCAGCGGCAAGTCGAGCAGCCATTCGCCCGGATAGTCTACCATGTCGAGCGCCAGCTCGCGCATTGCGCCGTACTGCGACTGGTATTCGATGACGAGGCGCAACTCGCTGATCTGGCGGGTGGACTCCGGCCATACCCGGTCCGCTACCAGAGCCCGGACATGGCTCTCATAGTCAAATCGCGGCACAGCGTCGTCGGGTTGCGGCACAAGTCGCGCACGGGCGATGCGCCCTTCCGACAGCGCCGCGAATACCGGAAATCGCCCGCTGCGCACGAGCCCGTGCACCAGTGCAGTAATGAAGACCGTCTTCCCGGCCCGCGACAAGCCGGTGATCCCGAGCCGTAAAGTCGGATTGACCAGGCCCTCGCCGTATTCCAGCACGGAACGCGCCGCCAGGCGGGCCTGTTCTATAAGGTCGGAGAGCGTCAAGGCCACGGTTTTTGGAATGTGGAGGGTGTGCCGGCGTCAGGCAAGGTCGGCGGTCCTCCGATACCGGTCGCCTATGCGGACATCAGGGGGCCCGGGCGGCTGGCTCGGCAGCCTTCCCCTACTCGGCAAGGCGCAAGTCGGCCAGGGCTCCTTTGGTGGTAGCGTCTTCCACTTTGAAGCCAAAGCGAAGCGAAATCCGCAACGCGCCTCGCAGGGTGCTGAGGCGCTGATCGCCGACGGCGCTTCGCTCCATCAGGAGCCGGGAGCTGAGAACTCTAATGCTCGGTCGTCGCGGCCTGCTTGGCGTTAGGCGGGAACGCCGGGTTGGTTTCGCTGCCGCGCAGGAGCGCGAGGGCGGTCTGTAGCGCCTTGTCGTCCTTCTGGTCCTTCGGAATATAGGACTGCGAGCCGTTCTCCTCCTCGCCCTCTGCCTTGAGGTGTCCAGGCAGACTGGATTCACTGCGTGTCTGCGGCTGCGCGTCTGCGACTTCCTTCGGCACGTCCTGAAGCGCCTGGATGTCGGGCGCGATGCCCTGTGCCTGGATCGAGCGCCCCGACGGCGTGTAATAGCGCGCCGTGGTGAGCCGCAGTGCGCCATTGCCGGCGCCCAGCGGAATAATGGTCTGCACCGAGGCCTTGCCGAATGTTCGCGACCCGACGATAGTCGCGCGCTTCTGGTCTTGCAGAGCGCCAGCGACGATTTCCGAGGCGGATGCCGAGCCGCCGTTGATCAGCACAATCAGCGGCTTGCCGTCGATAAGATCGCCCGGAACCGCATTGAACCGCTGCACGTGGTCGGAATCGCGACCCCGGATCGAGACGATCTCGCCGCTCACCAGAAACGCTCCCGCCACGCGCACCGCCTGATCCAACAGGCCGCCCGGATTGTTGCGCAGGTCCAGGATGTAGCCCTTTAGCTTGTCGGGCGGAATCTTTGTCTGGAGAGCCTGCACCGCCTGCTTGAGATCGTCGGAGACACGGCCCGTAAACTGGGTGAGGCGGATGTAGCCGACGTCGTCCCCTTCAACCTCCTGGCGCACCGAGCTGACTTTGATGATCTCGCGTACCAGGGTGAGATTGAGCGGTTCGTCCTTGCCCTTGCGCAAGATCTCCAACTTGATCTCGGTCCCGGGTGTGCCGCGCATCTTTTCCACGGCCTGGGTCAAGGTCATGCCTTTGACCGGCGCGCCGTCGACCTGGTTAATGACGTCGCCGGCCAGAATCCCGGCCCTCGCAGCGGGCGTGTCGTCGATTGGAGACACCACCTTGAGGACGCCGTCCTCCATGTTGACCTGCATGCCGAGGCCGCCGAATTGGCCGCTCGTCGTCGCCTGCATGTCGCGATAACTCTTCGCATCCATGTAGCTCGAATGCGGGTCGAGCGACTTGACGATTCCATCGATCGCTGAGGTGAGGAGCTTTTCGTCGTTAGTCTTGTCAACATAGTCGGAACGCACGATGTCCAGCACCTTGCCAAGCACGTCAAGCTGCTTGCTGGTCTCGGCGCTGGGTGCCGCGCTGGGCGCTGTCCCGCGCGGCCCGCTCTGGGGATATCCCGGGCTCAGGCCGAACGCGAGCAGGGCGACCCCTGTAGCCGCCCCGACGACAATTTTGCGAAACGACGACATAGCGACTCCCTTCGTTGCGGCGATGCGCGGTACGCGAGGCACACTCGCCCATCTCAATCGACCCACTCGGTCGATTTCATTTAATGATTAATTATGCACTTCCATCAATCCGGGCAAACTTTTCCGGGCTTCACGATGTCGTGTGTCCCGCGGCAGGTCGCCCCAAGAGTGGCCTGGCCGCGATCAGCCGTCGAAACCTTCACTTGGCCGTGCTAAGCGATTGCAGATAGGGGGGCTGAGCGTTCCGGTCTGCGTTTCCAGGCGGGCATGCGGGGCCATCGGGTCGGGCCAAAGGCCGGGAACCGCCGGCTCGGCCCAACCTACGCACCTATAAGTTTACCTTTTGGCCATTCTCGACCCCGTCGAATCAAGGACTGTCAATCCACGAAGCCCTAACAGGCGCAAAAGATTCAGCATCTCTACCGTGCTAAGCGCTGAGGATCCCCCAGTAGCAATGAACCGCACGCTATCCATCGCCGGTCGGAAACGGGCGGACAGCCTGATCGCCGCCTTCGTACGGGCCGGCTATAGGCAGGTGTCGCCAGCGATCCTGCAGCCGGCGGAGCCATTTTTCGACCTCTCCGGCGAGGACATGCGCCGGCACATGTATCTCGTGACCGATACAGCTGGCCGCGAGTTCTGCCTGCGGCCGGACCTCACCATCCCGGTGGCGCGGGATTACCTTGCCTCTGCGACCGCGGCTCGGCCGGCAAACTTTTGCTATTTGGGGCCGGTGTTTCGCGACAGCGGCGCATCCTCCGGCGAGTTTCTCCAAGCCGGCATCGAATCGTTTGGTCATACCGACGAAGCGACCGCCGACGCGGAGGCACTGGCTCTCGGCATCGAGGCCACTGCCCAATACGGTTTGGCCGCCCCCCGGATCGTGATCGGCGACGTCGCGCTGTTTTCGGCCTTGATCGCCGCGCTCGATCTTGCGCCGGCCTGGAAGCGCCGGTTGCTCAAGGATTTCAACCGCAAAGCGACACTCGCCCAGGACCTCGAACGCTTAACGCTGGCCAGTCGCCAAACGCGAAACGAATACCAAGGCGTGCTCGCGGCGTTCGCCAATGCCAATCCGAAAGCTGCCCAGGCTCTGGTGACAGACCTGCTGTCGATCGCCGGCAAGACCGCGGTCGGCGGGCGCAGCATTGGGGAAATCGCCGACCGCTTCGTCGAACAGGCCGAACTCGGCGCGTCGATTGCTTTGCCAGCGGAAACCTGCGCCCTGCTTGCGCGCTTTCTCCTCGTGGCCGGCACGCCGTCCGACGGCGCCGCGACCCTGCGCGCCCTTGCGGCGGAAGCCGGCGTCTCGCTGGGGCCGGCGCTGGAACTGTTCGAGAACCGTATCCGGCTGCTGACGCGCTACGGCGTCGACGTGGACCGCATTCGGTTCGCCACTGCGTTCGGCCGGGGGGTCGACTACTACACGGGCTTCGTATTTGAGCTGTACGACCCAACGGGCCACATCGACGGTCAATTGGTAGCGGGGGGGCGCTATGACGGCTTGCTCTCCAGGCTCGGCAGCCCGCAGCCTGTCGCTGCGGTCGGGTTCGCGGTGTGGATCGAACGACTGGCGGCTCTCGCCGCAAATCGTGAGAAGGAGCGATGAGCGTCCTCGTCCTCGCGGTTCCCGCCAAGGGTCGCTTGCAGGCGAATGCAGAGGCGTTTTTCGCCGGCGCCGGACTTGAACTCATCAAGCCGCGCGGGGCGCGCGACTATCGTGGCGGCATCAAAGGGGTCGATGGCGTCGAGGTGGCATTTCTTTCAGCCTCGGAAATCACCGAGCAGCTCGCCGCCGGCGCGGTCCATTTCGGCGTCACCGGCGAGGATTTGGTGCGGGAGATGATCCCAGACGCCGACCACAAGGTGGTGCTGCTGGAGGGACTCGGCTTCGGCCACGCCAACGTCGTCGTGGCGGTGCCGGAGGCGTGGATCGACGTGCGCGACATGGCGGATCTTGATGACGTGGCCATTTCATTCCGCGTGAAACACGACCGCCGCCTGCGCGTTGCCACCAAATACATTCATCTGACCCGTAGTTTTTTCTCCCGCCACGGGATTGTCGACTATCGCATTGTCGAGAGCGCCGGGGCGACTGAAGGTGCGCCGGCCGCTGGGACGGCCGAACTTATCGTTGATATCACCACGACCGGAACGACGCTTGCTGCCAATGGTCTCAAAGTGATCGACGATGGCGTGATATTGCGATCACAGGCAAACCTTGTCGCGGCGCGCGGTGCAGCGTGGGGCAAGACGCAGCTTGAAGCTGCCCGGCTTATCCTTGATCGGATCGCTGCGCACGCGCGAGCGCGCCTGTTTCGGGAGGTGCGGGCGCAGTTTGCCGGCTGCAACGATGCCCTGCTTGAGTTGGCCAAGGAAATGTTCGGCGTGGTGACTCCATTCGGCTCGCCGCCATCATCCGGGATGCTGACGCTGCATTGCCCGCCCGATAAGGTTCATGGCCTCGCGAGCTTTTTGCGTGAGCATGGCGCAGATACCGTCATCGTGGCGCAGATCGACTATGTGTTCAGCCGCCACAACCCGCTGTTCGTCACATTGGCTGCAGCGGTTTGATGGAGCTTTGGATGCCCGAAGGGGCCGGGATTGAGCGAAGCAACCTCCATGATCGCCGTTGCCGTGTGCAAGGCCCCGATTTTGATGTGGCTCGATCCCGGCCAAACCGGCGCGGCGTTGCCCGACGGTGGGTGAGTTGTTCTGGCGAGACCGGTCCTTTTGGAGGCGACTGAAGAAACACCCAACATACGCGCCGGCGCTGCGGTCATTTCGCTGGGCAGCACGCAACGAGGTGGGAGCGCGCGCACTCTACGCAGTTTCGGTAGTGTGCTGGCTGGCGGTGACGGAGCCGACGCACAGACCCAATGCGCTGGAGCTGCTGTTGAATTGATCTCCTGCATGATTTGCGCGAGCAGTCGCGACGCCTGCTGATTGGACCGTTTTATGGGGCATCACTCACTCCCGACCAATGCGATTGCGAGCGAATGCTGAGGCGCATGCGCGCCGCCGTCCATTGTGCATCGATGTGGGCTCCGCAGGCTGCTACATAAGCCAGGCCATCCCAGCGAACCCGGCAGTGAGATAAACCTTAGCGGAGATCACATGGGCGCACATGAGGATGAAGTGGATCAAGCGCCGTTGGTTAGCAGCGGCGAGTTAGATGAAATCAAAAAGCGCTGCGACGATGTCCATTCCTCGATGGGTGGCGATCACTCACCAGGTCCCAGAAGGAACGTTTAGGATGTCGATGGTCGGAAGGTCGAGGCTCTGACCGTGGCGCGGGGTGTGGACGGCGGGCAAGACTTTTGCACCGATCCGCCCAAAGACGCATTTGGTCGGAACTGTCAAGAGGTCGAGTCCGCACGGCGCACGCTGGCGTCGCCTGTGCCGATTGCGGAGCGCGAAACGGCCCACATCGGCGGCACCCTGCATCAACGTCGGCACTGGCGTTGCGATCCTTGACAACAACTGACAGATCCGCCGCAGCACTTGGTCCGTATGGTGAGGCCAATGTCACGAGCGGACTGGTCGCCACCAACATCGACAAGCTCGGAGGTGATGACAGCGCAACCCGGTCCGGGCCTGACTCTGAACTTGTGCACACCTATAATCTATCCGTATGTTTCGCTTGCCGAAAGTCGAGGAGCAGACTGACAACGAAATCTCACAGTGGTGTGATCATTCTGCGACGGAACCATCGAAAGCTCCCTGCTCGCGCAAGGTTGGCGTTGAGGCTCCCACCCTGGTTTAGTACGCCGCTCTCAATGTATGATCTCGCATATGTGCCCTCTCATTTGACAGCGGCGAGAAGGGCGAGACGAGCAAATGGGGTTTCCAACTGATGACGAAGTCTTAATTTCAATTGGTGAGGCCGAACCGCTTGATGCGTCAAGCTGACTAGAGAATCGGATGGGGGCCAATGAGCAGAAAAATTCTGATCACGGGTTTGCCTGGGTCTGGCAAGACGACGCTCGCCAATGTTTTGGCTCCGCTGCTTAATGCAGTTGTTTTCAACGCAGATGCGGTCCGCACCAATCTTTCCCGTGATTTGGGCTTCGGCCATCAGGATCGCATAGAGCATGCGCGTCGCATGTGCTGGATGTGCGACCGCGTGGTTGAGGCTGGCGGGACGGCTATCGCAGATTTTGTCTGCCCGACTCCTTCGACGCGCGCTGCGTTTGGTGACGCCTTTGTAGTTTGGGTGGATCGGATCAAAGAGAGCAGGTTTGACGATACGAACCGGATGTTTATTGCTCC
>JASHYD010001332.1 GCA_030043175.1 Xanthobacteraceae bacterium
CAAGGGTTGCCCCTGCATGCTGCCGACATGGTCCATGGATTCGGCGAGACAATCAGCCGGGCCGGCGGTAAAAACCTCCTAGCGGTGCACGGTCTTCGGCGCGCGCTTTGCCAGAAAATCTCGCAGGCGGCGCTTTGCCTCCGCATCGCCCTGGGCGATTGCCGCCATCAGGGCCTCCATGACGAGCCCGCTGGCGCGGTCTTGTTCGGCGTTGTGCGGCAGGACGTGCATGGCGCCGAAATTGGTCATCGGCGCGTTGCCGACAATGCGCTCGGCAAGCTCGATCGCCTTTGCAAACCCTGCGCCCGCCTCGACGACATATTGCGAAAATCCAAGCGGCGCGCCCTCCTCGGCTCCGTAGGTGCGCCCCGTCAACATCATATCGACGACTCGGGCGGCGCCGATCAGCCGCGGCAGGCGCACTGATCCGCCGCCGCCGACGAAAATGCCGCGGCTGCCTTCTGGCAGCGCATAATAGGCCGAGCGCTCGGCGACGCGGATATGGCACGCGGCGGCGAGTTCGAGGCCGCCGCCCACCACCGCGCCATGGAGTACGGCCACGACCGGCGCCCGGCCGAACTCGAGACGCTCGAAGGCGCGATGCCAGGCGCGCGAATGCGCGATCCCACCGGCGATGTCGCGCTCGGCGAGATCGGAAAGATCAAGCCCGGCGCAGAAATGCTCGCCCTCGCCGTGGATGATGACGGCTTTGATGTGGTCGGGGACGGTGGAGAAGAAATCCTCAATGCCCCGGATGGTGGCGTCGTCGAGCGCGTTGCGCTTGTGCGGACGGGAGAGGCGCAGGACGCCGACGGCATCGTGCCGCTCGAAGTGAAGAGAAGGCCCGAGCTCGTCAGGAGCCTCATGCTTGTTGTCGGACATCGGCGAAAATTGAATTGCGATCGGGTGAGGTCCCTTGGCAGCTCCGCCCGGCGGGGTCAAGGCCCGGCCATTTGACCCGCGCCATTGCGACCCGTAAATAACCCGTCAACGATCAATCCGGAAGCGCCAATGTCCGAATTTATGTCCCTTGCCGAAGCCGTCGAGGCGAACGTGCGTGACGGCGACACGGTGGCGATGGAGGGCTTCACCCATCTCATTCCCCACGCGGCTGGGCACGAGGTCGTTCGCCAGGCGCGGCGGCGTCTCACGCTTATCCGCATGACCCCGGACCTGATCTACGATCAACTCATCGGCATGGGGTGTGCGGACAAGGTGGTATTCGCGTGGTGCGGCAATCCTGGCGTCGGCTCGCTGCATCGCATGCGCGACGCGATCGAGAGCGGCTGGCCGCAGCCGCTCGCTCATGAAGAGCATTCTCACGCCGCGATGGCCAACGCCTACGAAGCGGGCGCGGCCGGCCTGCCGTTTGCGGTGTTCCGCGGTTATATCGGGGTCGACCTGCCGAAGGTGAACCCCAACATCCGCACCATCACTTGTCCGTATACGGGGGAGACACTTGCCACCGTGCCGGCGATCCGCCCGGATGTGGCGATCATCCACGCGCTTCGCGCCGACCGCGCTGGCAACGTGCTGCTGGAAGGCATTGTCGGCGTACAGAAAGAGGCGGTGCTTGCCGCCAAGCGTTCGATCGTCACGGTCGAGGAGAGGGTCGAGGATTTCGGTGTTCGCAGCCCAAATGCCGTGATTCTGCCGTCCTGGACCATCAGCGCGATCGTCGTGGCGCCGGGCGGCGCGCATCCATCATACGCGCACGGCTACTACAAGCGCGACAACGCGTTTTACAAGAAATGGGACGAGATTTCCCGCGACCGTGAGGGCTTTCTTGCCTGGATGAAAGCCAATGTGCTGGAGCGGGGACCGGAGGCGTTCGCGGCGCAGCGCAAGCGGCTCACCCTCGCGGCGGCAGGTGGCGCATGAGCGGGTACACCCCGACGGAGATGATGACGGTCGCGGCTTCGCGCGCCCTGCAGTCCTCAGACGTGTGTTTCGTCGGCATCGGCATGCCGTCGGCCGCCTGCAACCTGGCGCGCCTCACCCATGCGCCAGGCATTACGCTGATCTATGAGTCCGGCACCATCGCCACCAAACCCGCGATCCTGCCGCTCTCGATCGGCGACGGAGAACTATGCGACACCGCGCTGACGACCGTGTCGGTGCCGGAAATGTTTCGCTACTGGCTCCAGGGTGGCCGCATCACGGTCGGCTTCCTGGGCGGCGCCCAGATCGATAGATATGCAAATCTCAACACCACCGTGGTCGGGCCGTACCACGAGCCCAAGCGGCGGTTGCCAGGCGGCGGCGGCGCTCCGGAGATTGCGATCGCCTGCGGGGAAATCTTCATCATCATGGCCCACAGCAGGCGCGGTTTCGTCGAGAAGCTCGACTTCGTCACGTCGCTCGGCCAGGGCGAAGGCGGTGACCACCGGGCCCGCCTTGGGGTCAAGACCAAGGGTCCGACCAGGCTGATTACGGACCTCTGCGTGTTCGAGCCGGATCCAATCACCAAGGAAATGACGGTGGTGTCGATTCACCCGGGCGTGACGCGTGACGAGATCGACCGCAATACCGGCTGGAGGGTCAAATACGTTGCCAACGTTGCGACGACGCGGGCTCCGTGCGCCGAAGAACTGGCGACGCTGCGCGAGCTTCATGCGCGCACCAAGAGGGCGCATGGCGATCAGGGGTGAGGGCCCCATGCGACACGGACCTGGCCGCGGCTTTTTTTGCGGACAGCCAACCCTCCCGGTGAGCGAGGGAGCCAGGGCGGGGCGGCATGAGAGGGGCCATAGGCGACACCTTCATCAGCAACGCTGTGCGAACGTCCGATTGAGCGTTGCGGTGGCGCCCTTGCTAACGTCGGGCGGGGCGCGTCGATCGATAGACGAGCATCAGGAGAGACCCTCGGTGGCAATGAGCGCAGGTTACATTCCGTTCCACACCAGTCCCGCCAAGCCGAAATTCAAGCTGCCGCCGGGGGCGGTCGATGCCCACTGCCACGTGTTCGGCCCGGAGGCGAAGTTTCCCTATGCGCCCGAGCGCAAATACACGCCGTGCGACGCCCCCAAGGAGAAGCTGTTCGCACTGCGGGACTTTCTCGGCTTCGACAAGAACATCATCGTGCAGGCGAGCTGCCACAGCAAAGACAATTCCGCGATGATCGATGCGCTGCAGTCGTCCGAGAACCGCGCCAGGGGGGTTGCCTTCGTGGGCGAGGAGGTGACCGACGCGGAGCTAAAGGCCATGGACGCCGCCGGCGTGCGGGGAGTGCGCTTTAACTTCGTGCGCCGTCTGGTGGATGTCACGCCGCGCGACACGCTGGAGCGCATTGCCGCGCGGGTCGCACGGCTCGGCTGGCACATCGTGGTCTATTTCGAGATGCCCGACCTGCCGGATTTCGAGGCTTTCTTCACGGCGCTGCCCACCACGGTGGTGGTCGACCACATGG
>JASHYD010001333.1 GCA_030043175.1 Xanthobacteraceae bacterium
TCCAGTAGAACGGCGCCCGGCTCTGAAATTGGAATGCCTCGGGACGCAAATCGAGCTTGATGAGCGTGCCGACTCCGGCTCCGGTGACGGGGGCGACGCTCGCGACGATGCGTAGCACCTCCGCAAATGCCAGCGTGACGAGCGCAAAGTACGACCCCTTCAGCCCAGAGCGGAAGCTCAGCGCGCCGATCAAGGCCCCGACCAGCGCGCCGGCCGCGATGCCGATACAAAAGCCCAGCCAGGCGTTGATGCCGTAGCGCACCTGGAGGATGGCGGTGACGTAGGCTCCGGTGCCGAAGAACGCAGCATGGCCGAATGAATACTGGCCGCCATAGCCGCCGAGCAGATTCCAGCCTTGACCCACCAAGGCGACCAGCAGGGCGATGATGAGAAAGTTGAGCACGAGGTTGGACGAGGTGATCAGAGGCACGGCGCCGAGCAGTGCGATGACAATGAGCACCGGCGCGAGCCTCCTCATGCCCGCTCTCCGAACAGACCGCGGGGACAAAACAGCAAGACCAGAATGAACATCACGAAAATGCCGATCTGGCCGAGCGACTCGCCGAGATAGTAGCCCGACACGCTCTCCACCACGCCGACGAACAGCCCACCGATCAGCGCGCCCGCTATCGACCCCATGCCGCCGAGCACGACGATTGTGAAGGCGATGAGCACGAAGGCGTTTCCGGCCTGGGGGTTGACGTAATAGCTTGGCATCAGCAGGCAGGCCGCGACCGCGACGCAGGCTGTCCCGAGACCGAATGCCACCGCGTAGACGTGTGCGACTTCGATGCCCGCAAGCTGTGCACCGAGCTTCTCCTTGGCGACGGCGCGAATTGCCTTACCGATATCGGTCCACTGCATCATGAGCCACAGACCCAACGCCACGGCGAACACTACGATGAACGCCACGATGCGGGGCAGTGCCAGAAACGCTGGGCCGATTTCGACGACGTCGAAAGCGTAGGGCACATTGATCGTGCGTGTATCGGCGCGGAATGCGCAGAGCAGCGCATTCTCGATAATCACGGCGAGCCCGAGCGTCACCAGCAGGACGTTGCGGTCCTCGCCGTGAGCAGCAGGGCCAATGATGAAGCGCTGTAATCCGTAGCCGAGCAGAAAAAACAGCGGCGCTATGAAAACCGCCGCCACGTAAGGATCGAGCCCGAGCAGCTGGTGCGCGAACAACGCGGCGAACATCGCCGCGGTCAAGAGCGCACCATGGGCGAAATTGATGATATGCAGCACGCCGTAGATCAGCGTCAGGCCGAGCGCGACCAGCGCGTAGATGGCACCCGTCATCAAGCCGTTGAGCACCGTCGCAAGGAGGATGGCTGGCGACAACATGGCGGACCACCGCGCCGGGCGTTGCCAAGCGGCCGCGCCCGCAGCCTCGTCAGGCCCGCGGCATCGGAAACACCGGCTTCGCCGACGCAAACGAAGCCGGGAATATCACCTGGATGTCATTGTCGAGCACCTGCGTGTTGACCGGCGTGGCTCCTTGGTTCTGGCCGTCGACGAACCTGGTCGGGCCATACGGCATTACGTGGCCCGCAAAGGTCGACTCGGTGAGGGCGGCGATGAGCTTGGCACGGTCCGTTGCTGCGGCGCGCTCGATCGCATCGGCGAGCAGCAGCATGCACGAATAGTTCATGTACACCTCGTAGGTGTAGAACTCGTGCTTCTCCTCGACCCTCATCTTGAGTGCCAGCGCTTTCGGGTTCTTCGGGTCGAACCAATGATTGCAATCCATGATGTATCGCGCAGCCTCGGGGAATTCCTTGACGAACTTGTAGGATGAGGCCGCGCCGCCGAGCACGGAATAGATGCCCTTCGGGCGCACGCGTTGTTGCTGCATCGTGCGTGCAAGCAGCACATATTCGTTGTAATAGTTGGCTGGAATGACGAGATCGGGGCTCCGCGCCCTGATTTTGAGCACGACGTTGTTGAAGTCGCGCGCCGGTGTCGGATGCGCAATGGTTTCGAGGATCTGGAACCCGCGCTCGGGGAGCTGCTCATTCAAGAGCTTTGCCAGACCCGAGCCGAACGCCGAATCTTCATGAACGATCATGATCGTCTTCGCCGGCCTGCCGGCCTGATCGTTGAGGGCCACGAGATTGTCGAGCGCTGCCTTGGCGATGACACCGAAGCCGGGCCCGAACCGGAAGGTATTCCTCAGGCCCCGGGTCACGATGCTGTCGACCACGCCGACGTCCACGATATAGGGAAGGTCATAGCGCGCGGCGGTCTGGCTGGCGGAGAGGCAAATCGAGCTCGCATACCCCCCGACAATGGCTGCGACACCGACGGCGTTCATCTTTTCGACCTCGGCATTGCCTCCTTCCGGCGTCGATTGGGCGTCGCCGAGCACCGGTTCGATCTTTGCGCCGCCGAGCGCTTTGAGCCCCCCCGCCGAATTGATCTCGTCGACCGCCATCATGGCGCCAATCCGGCCCTGTTGGCCGGAGTACGACAGGGCGCCCGAAACCGGATGCAGCACACCGATTTTCACGGGCGCCGCCTGCGCACGCAGCACACCAGGCCGGGACAAGATGCCGGCCACCGTCGCGGCGGCGCCCAGCGCGGTGGAGCGCAGAAGCTGGCGGCGGCTTACGGATAAGAAATGACGCGGCATCCGCTCTCTCCCTGATGGCTGGAAACGTAACACTAACATTGGTTCACGTGGGCTTCTATATTGCTCTTGCTTCGCGCCTGGGCTTATCGAAGGGCATCGTCATGATGGACACATCGCTGCCGCGCCGCCGCTTTCTCGCAAGGGCAAGCGCGACCATGGCGGGCGCGCTTGCCGGCAGCCATTCGGCAAAGGCACAAACCGCCACTCCGCGGCCTCCGGCAACTGTGCTGGTTCGGCCGGCCGATACGATTCTCAAGAATGGCAATATCATCACGGTCGATGCGGCATTCTCCGTCGGACAAGCGGTCGCAATCGCGGCAGACCGCATCGTTGCGGTCGGCCCTGACGAGGCGATGGGGGCCCATACGGGTCCGCAGACCCGCATCATCGATCTGAAAGGCCAAACCGTTGTTCCAGGCCTGACTGATGGCCATGCCCATATGGACCGCGAAGCGCTGCGCAATGTTTTCCCTTCGCTTGGCAGCGTACGCTCGATCCGCGACATTCAGGATCGGATTGCCGAGCTCGCCCGCGGCAAGCGGCCGGGCGAATGGATCGTCACCATGCCAATCGGCGATCCGCCGTACTATTTCGATGTGCCCGATATTCTGGCCGAGGGGCGCTGGCCGACTCGCCAGGAACTCGACACGGCCGCTCCCGACAACCCTGTCTATATCCGTTCAATCTGGGGCTACTGGCGCAATACAATGCCGCTCGTCTCCTGCGCCAACACCGAGGCGCTCAGGCGAGCCGGCATAACGCGCGACACGGTCGCGCCAGTGCCAACCGTGATGATCGAGAAGGATGCCCACGGCGACCCGACCGGCACCTTCCTCGAGCAGGAGTTTCAACCAATTTCAGAACTGATCTGGTTCCGCGATGCCGCTCGATTTACGCATGCGGACCGCATGCGCGCCTTGCCAGAATCGGCTCGCGCCTATCACGCGTTCGCAACGACCGGTATTTTTGAGGGGCACGGCGCGGCGACCGAACTCATCCGCGTTTACAAGGAAACTTACGCGAAGGGCGCGCTCACGATGCGCACGACCCTTGCCTTCAGCCCTGACTGGAATGCCGTGGGCAGGGCGCCGCTCGGCTCCTTTATCGACGCGTGGGCGGGGTGGTTGGGCGGTCCTGGATTAGGCAATGCTTGGCTCAAAATGAGCGGAGTTAACGTCAGCATCGGACACGATGCCGCCGACGATGTTCGCGCCATGGCGGCGCCTTATACCGGATGGGCAGGATTCAATTATGCCAACGGGTTGCCGCGCGATCAGCTCAAGGATGTGCTGGTGCGTTGCGCCACAAATGACATTCGCACAGTGATGATTCATAGGCCGGGAGTGCTCGACCTTTACGATGAGATCGACCGGATCGTCCCCTTGAAGGGGAAACGGTGGGTCATTGCTCATATCAACACAATCACACCAGCGGACATTGAGCGCATCGTCCGGATGGGTCTGGTGGTGACCACGCACACAAACAATTCGCTATACAAGGCGCTCGATACGCTTGCGCGCCAGATGCCACCCGATCGGCACCGCGAAATCGTACCGTTGCGCAGCCTGCTTGACGCAGGCGTTGAGGTGTCGCTGGCGACCGACAACGCACCGGCGTCGTTGTTCTTGCCGATCTGGCAAACGGTCGCACGCACAAGCTTTCGGACCGCTCGGCGTGTGGCGCCGGAAGAGGCACTGACCCGCGCCGACGCGCTGCGCTGTGCAACTGCGAACGGCGCCTATCTTACGTTCGACGAGGACAATAGAGGTTCGCTGCAGCCCGGCAAGTTCGCCGACCTCGCAGTTCTAAGCGCCGATCCGCTGACGGTGGAGGAGGAGAAGATCGCCGATATCGTCTCTCGGATGACTATGGTCGGCGGCAAAGTCGTGTACGGAGCACCGAACTCGTCAGGCTGAAGCGGACAATCGCAGAGGTGCCAAACATCTGAAATCCCGGCGGTGATGTTTGCATTCATGGGACAAGCAATGGTCGAGGCGGCACTGTTGCCGACGGCTCGCGTCCGGCGGCTAATGTCCTCTATTGCGGTGTAACCTGACGCGCCGAGGTTCCACCAAGCGGTATTCTCAGCAAGGCCGATGCATCGAAAGGTCGCCTCGACCGCACTGGTTGGGAGCAGGCCAGCCATGCGCTTGGTCGCTTTGATCCTGGTGACCTTCGCCATCAGCAGCAGCCGCTGCCACGCAGAACTGGCAGGAGTGCAGCACGCCGTGGGTCCGTGAGTCGATTGAGCCGTCCACGCTCAAGACCTCTGCCCCTCTCAGGCTCAACCGGGCCTTTCGAATGGCGGTTGCGTCATGGCGAAGCCGTCCCCACCTAAGCCGTTGGCTGGCACAGGAGGAGTGTCTGATGGCTCAATCTGCAAAGCCGCGCCTTATAGGCTTCAACCACGTGGCGTTAGAGGTGGGAGACATCGAGGAGGCGCTGGCGTTTTACGGCCGCCTCTTTAAGTTCGAGCTACGCGGCAAGAGTGCGACGATGGCCTTTATCGATCTCGGTGACCAGTTCATCGCCCTTCAGAAAGGGCGCAAACAGCCCGCAGA
>JASHYD010001334.1 GCA_030043175.1 Xanthobacteraceae bacterium
GGCCCCGCTTGATGCGAAGGGATAGGGTGACAGCGCGTACACTCCCGTTCCCTGTGGCCGGATGATGACCGTTGTGTCCCGTTGTGCGTTGAGCGGCACATGTTCGAAACTCTGCTCGCGGCGCTCGCTGGCGTGGGTGCGATTGAAGTAGAGGGCAAGCGTGTCGCAGAACTGAAGTTGTTTGTAGTTCTGGAACAACCGTGCGTCCTCGAGCCAACCCGAAAACGCCGGAGCTTTTGCGATCTCTTCCTTCAGCCGCTTCTGCCGGTCGAGTTCGCCGCTGAGCATCCGCTCCGCGAGCGGGCGATCGCGGGGAGAGATCTTATCGATGAGAACCAGATTGGACAGGCCATAGCGGCCGTTGTAGAGACCCCAGCTGTGCATGCTCGACATCAGGCCGCAATACGGATGCTGCTGTTGATTGAAGTCCGGCGACAGCCGACTGGTGACGGTGATGTATTGCGCCGGTGTCTCAACGAGATTATACGGCAGATTGGTCGCCTCATCAGTGACCGGATTCCGATCGAACTCTGTCCAGCCGGCGTCGTGATGCGAGATCACGTAGATCATAAGGTCCAGCGGCTCCAAGGGTTCGAAGGTGTTGTTGCCAAACGCTCGGGCGAACTGCCCGCACAAGGCGGTGTGCTCATGCATCATGATCGCGCGCCGAGGCTCGCCCGCGGGCGCCGTCTGAATGATCATCGAACCTCCGACTGGATACCCCGCCTTCAGGCGTAGGGAGGAAAGGTGGCTTGTTAGGGGTCACTCCCGAGGAGCCCCGTAAGAGGCCTCGTGACGCGCACCCTAGGGTGCATCTGCCCTCGACAAAGTCGAGTACCGGGGTTTGAGCGAAGCCCGTTTCGTAGGCATCCCGGGCTTGTGTGCTGCTTCGCCTTCGAGAGGTCCGAACTCAAGGAAGCATTCGTCGGTCTGGAAGCTGTACTCAACCCAGCCAGTCCTGTTTGGGCGACGGCTTAGTCTGGTAACCCACCGCCAGAAGCCAGAGGCTGGGGCAAAGGCCCCGCCTTCAGGCGCGGGGAACGGGAGCGTTCTCCATCTTGTCGGTACCTGACGCCCATCGCTTCCGGCTCCTGGGATCTCGGCGACGCGGCTGAGCGAGTAGATTGATGGTCGATGGCGATCGCGTGGACGACCTCTCTGTTGGAATGAGGAAACCGCTGCGGACCAAACGATGATACACGAATTTGCCCTCTATCGCAAAATTAGCCGCACTCGTATATTTTGTGCCACAACCGGCCAATGGTGGCAGACTTGCTGTGGTCAGGTAGTTTTCCAACCACTAATGGATGGAGGGCTGGCGGATGACGAGAACGCTTGGAAGCGCGGTGCTGGGCTTGGCCATTGCCCTGCTAAGTTCGAGCGCTCCGCGTGCACAGGACACCGTAATTATGGGCACCGTGGGCTCGGCATCGGCCAATCTTTGGCCCGTTTTCATCGGGCTCGACAGAGGGTTCTTTGCCGCTGAAAACATCAAGATCGATCTCGTTTATATCCCGGCGAGTGCAGCGGTCATCCAGCAGCTTACGGCCGGCTCGCTCAACATGACGATGTCGACCGGACTGGTGGACCCAATCCGCGCCATTGATCAGGGTGCTGCGATCGCGATTGTGCGCTTCGAGGTAGAGGCACCGCCCTATGTCATGATGGCCAAGTCAAACATCAAAAACCTCGACGGCCTCAAGGGCAAGGTGATCTCCGTCGGTGGTGCCAAGGATATCACTCGGGTCTACGCCGAGCGCATGCTTGCACCGCATGGTCTCAAGCCTGGCGATTTCGACTTCGTTTACGCGGGTGCCACTACTGCGCGGGCCCAAGCGCTCCTGAGCGGGGCAATAGATGCCGCGATTTTGCTACCGCCATCCAATTTCCAGATTGAGGGCGCCGGTTACAACAATCTGGGGCTCACGATCGACTATGCACCGGAGCTGGCGTTTTCAGGAACAGTCGTAAATCGCGCCTGGGCTGCCCGTAATGAGCGCGTGATAACTCGCGTGCTGGCGGCTCAGGACAAGAGCATTGAATATTTCTACGACGACCGTAATCGCGCAGAAGCAATTCGGATTCTTGTTGCGGTCAGCGGACTTAAGGTAGAAGACGTCGAGAAATCCTATGACTTCTTTCGCAGAAATAACTTCTTCGATCGCAGCGGCAAAATCTCGCGAACCAAGATGAACGCCTTGCTCGATGCCCTGGTGAGCCTGGGCGATCTGCGGACACAAGGCAACATCGAGCGGTTTGTCCTGCGCGGCGTAGCGCAGGTGTCGGATTAATGAGAGCCTTGCCTCGCTCAGGTGGGGTGCGATTGCGCGAAGCTATCGTAGCGCCGCGGGCCGGGCTCGACCTTCGCCGGCATTATGGACATCACCAGTCGCCGGCAATCCGCGCCGGCGGTCTCATCTTTTGCTCGGGCATGCTGGCGGTTGACCCCGAAACAGGGGAGCGGCGCCATGGTACGCTCACGAGTGAGGCACACATCATTTTCGGAAATCTGAGATTACTGCTGGAATCGGCCGGTTCATCGCTCGATCGCCTCGTTCAGGTGCATGCTCTGATATATGACAGCATCGAGTACGATGTTCTCAACCGCGTGTACCGGGAATATGTCGTCAACGGACCGCCCGCGCGCACCGTGTGGACGGCACAGTCCGAGGCCGGGTTTAAGATCCAGCTCGATGTGATCGCTGCCGTTTGACGTGTTCTGAGGAATCCTCAATGGGTGTCAACCACGAAATGCTTCAGTTGTCACCGCGCGCGTCAAATGCGACGAGTGGTCAGGCAGCTTCAGCCGTGGCGAGGGGCGGGGATTTTCTGTTTGTGAGCGGCCTTATTGCGGTCGACTTACAGTCTGGCCAACCCGTGCGCGGTACCACGGCCAGCGAGACGCAACAGATTCTTGCCAATCTTAAAGAGGTACTGGAGGCGGCGGGTTCCTCGCTCGATCAGGTCGTTAAAATAAACGTGGTGCTGGCCAGCATGCTGGAGGCGCCAAACATGAACGAAATCTATTGTCGTTTCTTTCTCGATCCACCGCCGGCCCGCACGGTGTGCGGCGGACGCCCGCCCATTGGCATGAAAGTTATGATAGAATGTACGTCGTTGGCGTGACGCGATGACCGAAAAGCTTGCACGCTCAGTAATCCTGCCGAAAAATGAGCGACTTAACGCCTCGCGGAACGCCAATCTGCCGCACGTTCCTGGTATACGCATTGGCGATTACATATTCCTGTCCGGCATGGGCCCGATCGACCCGCAAACCGGCGAGCGCAATCACGGCCCGATCGCGGAACAGATCCAGACAACCCTGGCCAACATGCGGCATATGCTGGAGTCCGCCGGGTCATCTCTTGAGCGCGTGGTGCGCGTACATATTGTGCTGGCAGACATTTTGGATATGGCAGAAATGGATCGAGTCTATCGCGAATTTTTTCCGATTAACCCGCCGCCACGTATGGCGTGGTCGATGCAACTCCGGTTCGGCAACGGTTGCGAAATAGAGTGCGTGGCGATGGCGGGGTAATCGATCGATCCAGACTCGAGCATGCATCGGCTGCTCTGACCCCTGCTGCATGCTTGAACGAGGTTCTTGCTAATCCGGAGCCGTCTTTGCCGGGTCGACCCAAGGGAAGTTCAGCCCCGGGCCGCTCACGGCTGCCACCTTCTTTTAGCAATTCGCGCCCGACACAGCGGGAAGAACGAGAGTGCCGCAAGGGGAGCCCGCTGCGCGCTTGAACGACCGCATCCGCTACAGTGCCGCCATCGGGCTGCGCGCCCCGCACCGCCTGCATGAGAGAGTAGGCACGGGGGGCGGCGCTGAAGGGTCATCCGCGCACGCGGCGATCTTTCGGGTCTAGAGCAAATGTCGTTTGGTCTCTTCCTCGACGCCTAGCAGCCTTTGCGCCAGGAGCCAGAGCAGCGTCACCTTTCAGAGTGTCGCGGCCCCCTCACCTACGGTTCGGCTTCAACAGCAAGGGCGATTCTGCCGGGGCGAGCGCGCTTGCCATTCATTCCTGGCTGCGCCACTGCCGAACGGTGCCGGAACCGCGGGGAGCCATCACATCCTCCAATCGAGACGCTGGATGCAGCCTTTGCGGGCCGGACAGAGGTCGCGGTGCACACAGTTGCCGAACCGACTGCAGGACTCAACCGAGCGGACACCGCAGTCGAAGTAGGCGGCCAAACGCGGCCGCACCACAACGGCCGCGTGACTTACAATTGGCAACGCCCTAGACTGTGGGCCATCGGCGGGGACGCCGGTAATCTCCGCGCTTCTCCTTGGCCGGGCAGCAAGGACGATGGCGAAGCCGCGCCCGCAGCACGAAGGATGCTCGGCCGTTGTTGCGCGCGGAGCGGCCTTTCGCGCAAAAACAATTGACCCACGAGGAGGAAACGATGTGCAAGCGTTTTTCAGGAGGAGGGTTTTTGGCGGGCGGTGTTCTGGCCAGCTTCGTTTGCATGGCGCTGGCCTCGCAGGTCGCAGCGCAACAGAAAGCGTCGCCACCCGATTTCTCGTTGAATGAGGTCGGGTGGATTACGACCGGCGAGATAAAAGGGGTTGCGGGCGGGCCGCCAATCCAACGCCAGGACCCGGCCCATGCCTACGTTCCCAACAACATCGGTAGCCAGCCCACATATCGAATCGCCGATCTCACCAATCCGAACCTAAAACCCTGGGTTAAGGAGCGGATGACGAAAGACAACGAGGAAGTGCTCGCCGGAAAGATCGCCTTCACGGCGCGCTCAAGCTGCATGCCGGCGGGCGTCCCGGCGTTCGTGACGTACCCGGTGCGGCCCGTCTATTTTATCCAGACGCCGCAGCAGGTCGTGATGATCTATTCAGGCGATGCGCAGGTACGCCGAATCTACCTCGACGTACCCCATTCGGAGAGTCCAAAGCCGTCCTGGTATGGCGAGTCGGTCGGCCACTACGAAGGCGACACGCTGGTGATCGACACCGTTGCCCAGAACGACAGGACATTCCTCGATTATTATCGAACGCCCCACAGCGCGAAGCTGCACGTCGTCGAGCGCTGGAAACTGATCGAGGATGGCCAAAAGCTCGAAGTGACCTACACGGTGGACGATCCGGATGCTTTCAATCAGCCCTGGTCGGCTGTGCGGCAATACCGGCGTGTGCAGCAGCCCATGCTCGAGGAGGTATGCGCCGAGAACAACCAGCATTTGTTCGACTACCACATCCCGGTCGCGGATAAGCCGGACTTCTGAGCTACTGCGTCTCCCCCGGCAGCTTTGAATTCTCCAAACAAGAAGGTCCCACGCGGCTGTTGCTGGGGCCTCGTCATCGATGGCCAGATGAAGGCAGGCGCTCGCCCATGAGCGGACAGGGCGTGTAGGCGGCCGCGGCGCCGGCCAGCAACTGGCCGTGCGGCAAGATGCGATAGCTCTTTTTACGAATCGTCGCTCGAGGGCCAGAAAGAGATCATCATTTCAGGCCCCCGCTTGTGTCTCGTGGAACCGGATCGCCCCTGCCGCGTTGAGCATCGCCTGGGCGCCATTTGCGCACGCCGTACGTCGTCTCCCTTATGCCCCTACTTCGCCGCCTTGAAATACCGCGCGTCTGGCGGTGGTTGATCCTTGCGCGTAGGCATCAGGTAGCCGTCTCCAGACAGGAAGTAGTACTCCTTGCCAACCACCACGTGGTTGTTGCTCTCGGCGCAGTCGTATTCCGCCCACAATACGTTGCGCACGCGTTGGAAGGTTTTGACCACCGTCCACGGCCGCGTCAGCGCATGATCAATCGATGTGATCTCGATGCGCAGCAGGTCGGAATTGGCCCTGTCGAGGAAAAACCGCTCTTTGATGATACTCGCGTTGTCGTCGTGCAAGAGAATCCCGGAAAATTCATACGTTCGGGGCCCCTTGAAGTTGCGGCTTTCGACTTCAAGCACATCATATTTGCCGTCGCCGTTCTCATCGATCCACTTGCCGATCGAGTATCCCATATAGGTGGGTTCCTCGTCCGTGGGGAAGCTGCGGCCGTCTGTGTAGATGCGGCGTGGCATATTTCCTTCACCATAGACATAGGTGACCGCCGGCAGGACGACCAATTCGAAGGGCCGCGTCCCGGTCATGATGCGGGGCATGCCGGCCGTGATACAGCTCACGCGGACGTCGTCGCCCTGTCCGCCGCGCGCTTGATCGGCGATGCTCGCCTCCAGGCGAGCCTGGTACTCGGGAATCAATGGCGCCTGCTGAGCGAGCCCTGGACGCTTGGTTTGATCCCATTGCGTGCCGACACCGGACGGCCGGCTCCACTGACCGGACCAGTCGGGATACTTCGAATCATCGAACGCTGCGGCCGTGCCAATCACGAGCACCAGTTCGGCCATGATCGCGAGCGCGGCCAGCGTGTATTTGTGGAGCATGATGTCCTCCAATAGCGGGAATTGGCGAGATCGGGCCAATGAGGATCGACTGCTGCGATCACCTTCGTGGGAGCAAGCGTCACCGCCCGGTCCTGAAATAGCGGGTGTCCGGGGGCGGCTGGTCTTTACGCGTCGGCATCAGATACCCATCGCCGGAAAGGAAGTAGAATTCCTTGCCGACTACCACGTGGTTGTTGTTCTCGCTGCACTGATCCTCGGACCAGAGGACGTTGCGCTCGCGCCGGAACGTCTTCAACACCGTCCATGGCCTGGTCAGCGCGTGGTCGATGGTGGTGATCTCATAACGAAGGAGGTCCTTGTTCTGTGTGTCGAGCGTGATGCGCTCGTGGACAACCGACTCATTGTCGCTATGAAGTGGGATGCCGCTCGCTTCGAACACGCGTGGGCCCTTGAAATTGCGGGTCTCGACTTCAAGCGTATCGAAGCGGCCATCGTTGTCGGTGTCGAACCATTTGCCGATAGAATAACCGGACCAGGTGGCTTCCTCACCCTCGGGGAAGCGGCGGCTATCGGTGTAGATG
>JASHYD010001335.1 GCA_030043175.1 Xanthobacteraceae bacterium
GTCGCTCGAGACAAGAGCCAACGCGGCGTCGATTGGTTCGCCGCGGGTGATGTTGAGACGGCAATCAAGACCGCGCCAACAGTAATGACCGGCGATTTCCACACTCGCTATGTCTACCACGCACAGATGGAGCCAATGAGCGCCACCGCGCGGGTTGCAGCCGACGGGAAGGCGGCAGAAATCTGGACCGAGTCGCAATCGCCCTCTTATGAGATAGGCGCGGCGGCCGGGACCCTCGGCACGACGCCGGATCGCATAACGTTCCACCAGCATTGGATAGGCGGCACCTATGGCCGCCGCAATTTCCCTGACGTCGGGCTCGATGCCGTGCGGCTCTCGAAGGCTGTGGGAAAGACGGTAAAGGTCATCTGGAGTCGCGAGGATGACATGAGGGCTGGAAGGTTCCGCCCCATGACGGCGCAACACATTGAAGCAGGGTTGGACTCGTCAGGTGCGATCATTGCTTGGCATCACCGCGTGATCGGCGAGTCCGTCCCGGCGGGCCACCCGGATGAAATTCTGATGAAGGGCACGACGCTTGAGCACTACGGTATCCCGCACCGGCGCGCTGAATTTGTCCGGCAGGTCGGTCGCGCGCGCGTCGCGTCATTACGGGGTGTCGGTGTTGCTCCCAATGTATTCGCAAGCGAGAGCTTCATGGACGACATTGCGCACTCCTTGGGGAGAGACCCGCTTGAATTCCGGCTTGCGATGACACGTAAGGCAAGCCTGCGTGCGACGCGTTGCCTCGAGCGTGTCGTGGAGCTTGCCGATTGGGGAAACAAGCGGAGCACAACCGCGCTGGGACTAGCGCTCGCGGAGAAGGACGAAGCGCTTATGGCCGGAATTGCCGAAATCGCTCTCGATCGCGGTCGCGGCATTATCAAGGTAGTTAATTTCTGGGTCGTGATGGACAGCGGCTTCTCGGTTCAACCGCAGCATCTCACTGCCGAGCTAGAGGGCAGCATCATTTTTGGATTGGGCCACGCACTTCGCGAGGAAATCACGATCAAAGGCGGCCACGTCCAGCAATCAAACTTTACCGACTACGAACCTTTGCGCATCGACGAAACCCCTGAGATTAAGGCTGAAGTGATCCCGAGCGATAATCCACCACTCGGCGGAGGGGAGGGAGCGGTCCAGGTTGTAGCGGCTGCGGTTGGAAACGCCTTCTTCGCATTGACCGGCGTGCGACTTCGCGATCTTCCAATGTCACCCATGCGTGTGAAGGCTGCGTTGCAAGGCCGGTCATAGAGTCACCGCAAAACTCATCAAGGGGGCGCCCGATCGCGTTGTCGCCGCCGTACCAGCGCAGCCGGTCGGCTTCCGCCCGGAGATGCCGACGCTCCTCTACGACGGCGGCATGAGCGGCTGGGGCCCCGCCACGCCGCCAAAGCACTTCATCGCTTTGGCGGCAAGAAGACCGCGCCCAAAGACGAATCTACGTTCAATCATCTCCGCCATCGGATTAGCTCCGAGGGGCTGAATTGCAGGAGAAGCTCGTTGCAATCCTGGGCGACTTGGCTTGTCTGTTTGCAGGATGTACTAAGCTAGGGCTAGCGAGCATCAACTGCTGGTCTAAGTGACCGAGGTTTGAGGACATGACCGACACCACCACTCCCGCCGCAACAATCGCGAAGCCGCCCGCCGAGGCGCGATATCGACGTTGGTTGTTCCCGACCCTCCGTGTCCTGTTCTTGATCAGCGCCATCTTTCTCGTGTGGGAGATTGCCGGCAACTGGAACAAATGGACAGGCGCTGCGCGTTTTCAGCGGACTGACGACGCAAACATCCTTGGCGACGTGACGCCCCTCGCTGCGAAAGTATCGGGTTACATTGCGGTCGTCGGGGTCAGCGACTATCAGACGGTTCGGAAAGGCGATCTCATCGTCGAGATCGAGCCGTCCGACTATCGGGCCCAACTGGCAGTCTCCGAGGCGGGCTTACATGCTGCCCAGGCGGCGCTCGCCAACTTGGCAAATCAGAAGCAGATTCAACGCGCCGTGATCGACCAAGCCGTCGCGACCATTGCGGCGACCAAAGCGGATCTCCAACGATATCTTTTGGAGTCGAAGCGGCAGCACGAACTGCTGGAAAAAAGCGCGGCAGGCACCCAACAAGTCGAACTCGCCGACGCAAATCTCAATCGGACGCAGGCGCAGGAAGAGCTCAACGAAGCCCAACTGGCGCAGCAAAAGGCAACCCTTGCGAGTCTCGATGTACAGGAACAGCAATTGACCGCGCAGGTACACTCGGCCGAGGCACAGGTAACGCTCGCAAAAAACAACGTGGGTTATACGCGGATCGTGTCACCAGTGGACGGTCTCGTCGGGCAGCGGCTCGTCAGACCCGGCCAATTCGTGAACGTCGGCACGCAGGTGATTGCTGTAGTGCCGCTTCAAAATGTCTGGGTTGTGGCAAATTTTAAGGAAACACAAATGACTGATGTACGTATCGGCGACTCGGTACGGGTAAGCGTCGATGCGTTTCCTGACCTCTCGCTTGCCGGGCATGTCGATAGCTGGTCTCCAGGTACGGGCAGCACTTTCGCCTTGCTGCCGCCGGACAATGCGACGGGCAATTTCACAAAGGTCGTGCAGCGGGTACCCGTGAAAATCGTGCTCGATGCAAATCCGGCGCTCGGCACCTTGGTTCGGCCCGGAATGTCTGTCGTGGCAACCATCGAAACGTCGGCGGATGCAGCTAACGATCCGACCCGATCCTCGACGGTCAAGTCACGAAGCTCCTCTCCGTTTCCCACGCAAGCCGAAGGAAAGTGAGGGCTCACGAGGATGTGGTGGGCCACAGCGAATGCTCTCGGAGCAAACCAGCGCAAGGCAAGTTGGTTGGACAAAGAGGCTTTGCGACCCTATGTCGGAATCGCTGGTGTCTTGTTGGGTTCGGTCCTCGCAACGCTCGGCAGCCGCGTTACGACGTTCGGCCTTGCTGATTTACGGGGCCAGCTTCATGCCGGCTTTGACGAGGGCGCCTGGATCACGACAAGCTTTGGCCTGGGGCAGATGCTTGCCGGTGTCTCCTCTCCTTATCTGGGCGTTATCTTTGGCGCTCGGCGGCTTCTTCTGCTGGGCATAATCTCACTGTTTACCGCGAGCCTTCTCGGCCCCCTATCGCCCAACCTTCCTGCTTTCCTGGCGGTTCAACTTTTTGCCGGTCTCGGCTCCGGAACCTTTATCCCCGTGGCGATCGGTTTCATCGTAAAAAGTCTGCCGGCCCGCCTTGTTGTCTACGGGTTAGCTGCTTACGCGATGAACTCCGAATTCTCGCAAAATGTCGGGGCATCGCTGGAGGGATGGTACGCGGATCAATGGACGTGGCGCTGGATCGACTGGCAGTATTGCTTCCTCCTCATACCGATGTTTGGCTGCGTGCGGTTTGGCGTGCCGAAAGAGCCGATCAACTCTCATCTCTTGCACGAAATCGATTGGCCAGGCCTAGTCTACGCGGTCACCGGGTTTGGCCTGTTATACGCGGGTCTCGATCAAGGTAACCGCCTGGACTGGACAAACAATGGCTTGATCACCGGGCTACTGGTGTCTGGCAGCATAATGACGGCAGCATTTTTTGCGCGTGAATTCCTGGCAAGGGAGCCCTTCCTAAACCTGCACGTCCTCCTCAGGGGCAGAATTCTCGTCCTCATCCTTCTGTTGGCAGGTTTTCGTTTCATTATCCTATCGACTGCCTACATCATACCGACCTATCTGCAGGCCGTGCAGAGCTTCCGCGAGCTTCAAGTTGGCTCCGTTCTTCTTTGGATCGCGCTGCCGCAGTTCGCGATACTGTGGCCGCTGGCGACGCTCTTGAAATATATCGATGCGCGCTGGGTGTTGGCCGCCGGCACTTCGTTAATCGCGATTGCGTGTTTCATGGCGACACAGCTTACCAGCCAGTGGGCAACCGACGATTTCCTGCCTTCGCAAATTCTTCAGGCAATCGGGCAATCCCTCGCGCTGACGGCTCTTGTCGTCTTGATCGTGCAAGCCATCAACCCACGAGATGTATTGACCGTCGGCGCTTTGCTACAGATCAGTCGATTGTTCGGCGGTGAATTGGGCACCGCCTTCATGCAGACCTTCGTTCGCGTTCGCGAGCAGGTTCACTCAAACCTTCTCGGTCTTCACGTCGATGCTTTTTCGGCGCTCACGGGCGATCGGTTGCTCGGCTACGGTGCAGCGGTGGGGGCACGAACCTCCGATATGGCAAATACATCCTCGAAAGCGGCCGGGCTTTTAGCTACCTCAGTTGCCCAGCAAGCTCAGGTCTTGTCTTACATTGATGGCTTTCAGGCAGCCGGCTTTGGCGCGATCGTCTGCTTGCTGCTCGCGGTGTCCCTAGGCCGACGCCAAACGGAGAAGCTCACTGGCGAGGAAGCGCCGTCCACTTAAGCGGGCGGTGTTGCGGGCGACACGATGGTATTTTTCTAGTGAATTACGTAGTTGACGCCACTGCCAACTACGTAATCCCCACTGTTATGCTCGGTGTGTGAGGCGCCGACTCTGCCGTCAGCAGCATCCGGCTGCCACGGAAGCTATCAGGCGATAAGCTGCCGTCCCCGCCGGTGCAGCATCACGAACGAATCTTACTCGACCAACCTACCATCTGACCGTTCGCAGGATGTGATCAATCCGTGCGGCTAGCGCCTCGAAAGCCTGTCGCTTTTCCTTACGATAGGCGTGCCGATCATACACGCCACGCACCCCGCCGATGACGTGCCCGAGCGCGCGCTCCGCATGGTCAGGGGCGCCGCCAGCCTGAGACATCAAGGACCGGGCGGTTCGCCTCAAGTCGTGGATTGTCCACCCCGGCACCGTGATCTTGTCCACATCGTCGCCGTATGCCGCTGCAATCTTGCACCGCTCTGCCAACATGAGCGCGTCAAAGTGCGCTTTCCATTTCGAGAAGCCGCTAATTGGCGTCTCGCCATTAGTTGTGAACACGTACCCCGCGGTCCCGAGCTTGATGCGACGAGCTTCTTGCAACATCCTCAATGCCGCGCCCGACAGCGGGACCTCGAAATCAATTTTCGTTTTGTACCGCGCGGCAGGGATGACCCAAACACTGAAGTCGTCGTTGTCGATCTCCGACCACAACATACGCGCGGCCTCCTCGCGCCGTGTCGCCGTCAGCAGGGTGAAGCGCAGTAGGCGGGGAGACGGGTGACCATAA
>JASHYD010000139.1 GCA_030043175.1 Xanthobacteraceae bacterium
GGTCCGCCCATCTGATCGGCGGCAAGAAGATGCAGCTGCTCGGTTTCGTCGAGGCGGTGAGCGAACCGGCGGCGATCGAGACTGCTGTCGCATCGTTCAGGCTCGACGATCAGAAGCGCGGGCGTCTTGCTAAAAGGACAGGCATGTCGCGTGAAGGAAAAGCCGTTTACGTCTACGCAATTACCCGGAGCCTTACCGACGACACCTGCGTAAGGAGCCGAAGATGAAGGAGTTGCTCACAGAAGACTTGAAGAGGCCCGCTCCCGCAAGACGCGCAGAGAAGTGGGCCCTGAAGGGCCTGTAGGGGGCATTGGCCACTCTGGGCTCCCCTCCTCGCACCAATCCCGCTTTACTGATCGCTTTCCCTGGTTCGCGTGGCGGCGCGCCAACATTTGGTGCCCTCGTGACCGGGCGCTCTCATGGTCCAGGACGGACTGCTTCCCGGGTAGTTCTGCACCACAGCCAAAGCTGACGGAAAGCACGAAGGATCATACGCGGTCGGCTGCTTCTCCGACGGTTTTGCCTCAGGCGGCTTTACGCTCAAACGCGCGGTCGGCTGCAACGATGCCGCGTCATCTCGGCTCTCTACCGCGACGTCACCAACCTTAGCCGAGGGGCTCTGACCGATACTAGTGGCGGTCTGATCGGTGCTACGCGTCATCTGCTCTTGGCTGGCGGCGATACTGGAGACGATTCGGTCGATGCTACGCGTCGTCTGCTCCTGGTTGGCTGCGAGTTGGTCGATGCTGCGCGTTATGTGCTCTTGACTTGTGGCAATCCGGTCGGCGCTGCGCGCTATCTGCTCTTGACTTATGGCAATCCGGTCGATGCTACGCGCTATGTGCTCTTGAGTTGTGGCCATCCGGTCTGCGCTGCTCGTCATCCGCCCTTGACTAGAGGCGATACTGGTGGCGATCCAGTCGATGCTTTGCCGCACCGCGTCGAGATCGGACAGTATTCCGTTCTGCTGCTGCTGATCCGGAGAAGTCGCCGTTGGCGAGGCTAGCCCGATCACGGCAGGTGTGTTCTCTGCAACTGGTTCGGCCCGCGGCGCCAACCCGGTAAGCTGCCGGTACGAGCTTGCGACCATCTCTATGGCGCCATACCACTGCCAAGCCAAGGCCGCAGAGACGCCGATGCAAAAAATTATGAGGAGACGGCCGAGGGGGATGAAGGCTCGCTCGCCAACCGAGGACCGCCCGCTTGGACAACTGTCATTTTTCAGGTCGGCCGGGCGAACAGCAAATAGGCTGGCCGGCAACGTGTCTTCGGAGAGCTCGGATTGCGTGGGGCCCGGCATGGCACTAACTGCACCTCTGATGTTCGAGCTTTACAAAAATGTACACTCAATCGACGCAGCCCCGTGTGTCAAGTTCGGGACCAGGACAGTGTTAAGTCCCCTCGCCCTCAACTCTGCGCGTACACCGGGGCGAGAGGTGGCGAGCTTACGCAACTGCGCGCTGGAGACGTACAGACCCGACAGGGTCCCGCAGGTTCCATTTGGGCCCTGCGCCTCACACCCGACGCCGGCACGATCAAGACGGGCCGCCCGCGGGATAGTACCCGATCTTGTCCGCCAGGACTTCCCCGAGTTCGTACAGCGTGTATTGGCCGCGTGTTCCCGGGAGGCGCTGCTGTTCTACCGCAAGCCACCCCGAGAGCCGAGCCGTAACCCCAACCATTGCGGGCCGGCTGTGAAGGCGCGGAAGCGCCTCGCCGCACGGGTGCGTGAACAAGGCGTCGATGACCCAGGCATAAGCTCGAACCACGCATGGCGACACCTGTTCAAGACCATCGCTTGCCGGGCCGGCGCTCTCTCCCGGCTCGACACACTTCTTTCCATCACCGTCAATTACCAACGGGCGTCGGTGGCTGAGAGACCGGTCGCGCTCCCGCCTAAGCACAAAAAGGGGAGCCGCGCGTGGCGCAATTCCCGCTGTTACCGTTGCAAGAGGTTCTCCGGGACTCTGCCGAGTGCCGCCGCGAGTACGCGGACATGGTGCGCCGTTCTCGGTCTGATGTGAGCGAAATTAGACCGGCGACGAAGGCGGCGATCATCGAGTCGCGGTCGCTAATACGACAGGTCGATGTCCTCCTTTACGCGCCGCCCAAGGGTTGGCTGCGGCCGCTGCCTTAAAGAGGCTGAAGCGCCGCCATCTCACGCCAGTGCTGCCGCCCAATCAGGAACAACGCCGCTGCGGCCGGCGTTGGCTTGCTGCGTGGTGCAACGGGCAGCACTACGTCATGTTTACCGGGTGCGGGGCCTCAAGAACAGTGAAGCGACATTTCGCGCTGCCGGGAGCCTTGTCCGATACCAGAGACGCATTAGCTGCCTATGGACCGGATACATCGATCTCGCTGCACCTTTGCGCAACCTGCGCGGCGCCGCTCTGCGCCGCAAGCTATTGGATGATCGGAGCGCGATTGCGAGGCTGGAGTCTAATGCCGCTCCATGAAGACAGAAGACAAAGGCGCCGTAGTGGCGTTGCCGATAAGCTTCGAGATATCAGTGAGCGTCGGTCCGCCCAGGAGGCGCAGGCGCGTCTTGCCGCGATTGTGAGTTCGTCGGCCGATGCGATTATCGGCAAGACTCTTACCGGGATCGTAACGAGTTGGAATGAAGCTGCCGAGCGCATGTTCGGCTATTCGGCCCGCGAAATGGTGGGACAGTCGATCCGGCGTTTGATTCCCGCCGATCGGCAGCCGGAGGAGGACATGATCCTCGCTCGGCTCGCCCGGAGCGAAAGCATCGTTCGCTTTGAGACGAAGCGCGTGGCCAAGGATGGACGAACCTTCGACGCGGCGGTCACTATCTCGCCCGTGCGAGATACTCAAGGCCGAATCATTGGCGCTTCGAAGATTATCCGCGACATCACTGACAGCAAGCAAACGGCGATGCGGCTTGCCGAGCACGAGGCCCAGCTGGCTCAGTTCGTCGAGCACGCGCCCGCCGCCATCGCCATGTTCGATGACAAGATGCGTTATCTGGCCGTCTCGCGCCGGTTCCTGTCTGATTATGCGTTAGGGGAACCCGCCGAGGTCATGGGCCGTTCGCAATACGAGATATTCCCAGACATGCCGCCGCACCGGCGAGAGGTTCATGCCCGCGTGCTGGCTGGCGAGGAAGTGACTCGCGAAGAGGACTTTTTCACGCGGCGGGACGGCCGTGTTTACTGGGTGCGATGGTCGATGAAGCCTTGGCGCACCATCAACGGCGGGGTTGGTGGCGCCCTGCTATTCGCCGAGGTGATTACCGAGCAGGTCGAGGCCAAGCGGGCTCTCGCTGACAGCGAGGCGCGGTTCCGAGCGACATTTGAGAACGCAGCAGTCGGTATCGCGCACATCGCGCCCGACGGCAGGTGGCTCCGGGTCAACGAAGCCCTGTGCCGCATGCTCGCCTACCCAGTCGATGAACTTCTTACCAGGACATTCCTGGAGGTCACTCACCCAGACGATCTCGCGGTCGAAGTCGGTCGGGTCGAGCTCATGTGCGATGGAAAGATCGACAGCTATAGCGTGGACAAGCGTTACCTCCGCAAAGACGGCGCGATCGTCTGGGGCAGGAAGACGGCCAGCTGCATACGCAAGAAGGATGGGTCAATCGACTATTTTGTCAGTGTAATTGAGGACATTTCCGCGCGCAAACGTGCAGAGGAATTGCTCCGGCGCCAAGCCGATCTTCTCGATCAGTCACACGACGCGATTTTTACGTGGAAGATCGGCGGCGGCATCGCGTACTGGAGCCGGGGCGCGGAGGAATTATATGGCTATACCTCCGGAGAGGCGATCGGCCATATCAGCCACGAGCTGCTCCAGACTCGTGCTCACATTGCCATGCAGGACGTCGAAGCGCAGATTGCACAACAGGGCAGCTGGTACGGCGAACTCACTCACACCACGCGTGACGGACGCGAGATCGTGGTGGAGAGCAGGCACGTCCGTGTCTCTTACGATGGCGAGCTATATGCGCTTGAGACGAACCGCGACATCACCGCGCGCAAACGTGCCGAAAAGGAATTACGCAAGAGTGAAGAGCGGTTCAAGGTTTCGATCCTGCGCTCGCCAGTGCCTACCATGTTGTACGACGATCGGGAACAAATCCTTGCCATCAGCGAAAGTTGGCTCAAGGAAGCAGGAGGCCTTTCGGCAGGGGAACTCCACCGAATGGAGGATTGGACAATACGTGCCTACGGTGAGCGCTCGGGCGAGATTTTGGGGGTGGTTCGAGAGATTATTGCAACGGAACCGCAGGCGCGGACGGATGAAATGGTTCTTACTCTCGGTGGCGCCAAGCGCATTTGGAATTTCTTTACGTCCAGCTTGGGAACTCGGCCAGACGGGCGACGTCTCTTTGTTGTGGTGGCCCAGGATGTGACCGATCTGAGGGCTTATGAGGAGCGGATTGACCTGCTGATGCGTGAAGGGCGGCATCGCACGAAGAACATTCTCAGTCTCGTGCAGGCAATTGCCCGCCAGACCGCCGCAGGTGATGCGCAGGACTTCGTTGGCCGCTTCAGCAAGCGTATCCAGGCGCTTGCGGCCAATCAGGACCTACTGGTTCGGCACGAGTGGCGGCGAATTGATGTGAAGGAGTTAGTGCAAAGTCAACTCGGCCATTTTGCGGACCTGGTCGGAACTCGGATCAATTTTGATGGATCGAAACTGCTTCTGAACGGAGCCGCCACCCAGGCCATTGGCCTCGCACTCCACGAACTTGCGACCAATGCCGGCAAATACGGCGCGCTCTCAACGGATGCTGGTCGCGTCGACGTGAGATGGCAGCTTGACGATGATACATTCGTGATGAGCTGGATCGAGCGCAACGGACCGCCCGTGCGGCCGCCGGAGCGCAAAGGCTTCGGCAGTACAGTCACCGCGTCAATGGTGAAACAGACCCTCCGTGGCGAGGTCAAACTCGACTATGCTCCATCAGGTCTGGAATGGCGCTTGACCTGCCCGGCGGCGAACGCGCTGGAGCCCAA
>JASHYD010001336.1 GCA_030043175.1 Xanthobacteraceae bacterium
GTCGTCTACGGCTGTGCACCGCGAGTGCCTCGCCGGCAAGGCGGTCGAGTTCGATCTCGAGGTGCCTTCCCAGACCCGGGAGCCACGATTCATCCATTGCCGCTTCGAGCCGGAGTGGAGGAACGGCAAAGTCGTCGGGCTGGTTTCCGCGGGTACCGATATCACCAGCCTTAAGCGTGCGGAGGCCGCTCTTCGCGAGAGCGAAGCGACATTCCGTGCCATGTTCGAGGTCAGCAGCGTAGGCAAGATCGAAGTAGAGCCAGAAAGCGGCATATCAACGTGTTGCAGGTGATTTGTTGCAGGTGGTTCGAGATCAGCCGCAATGGTGAATCGACCGCGCCGGGCCGACGAGCCCGTCCTTGCGCCAGCGCTGTAACCACATCATCTTGGACGGGGAAAAGTCTATTGGGCGCATCTACAACGAGGTGCGCGGTGACCCCAGGTGGTGCTGGTCAATCAACACAAGGCCGTACCCGCACCACCGCCGCATAATGGTGTCACCAAAACTCTCGACGCGGCAAAGCAGGAATTCAAAACCCGGTATGCGGAAAAGAAGCGGACGGGCGTTAGACCATTTTGCTAACACTTGAACCAACGGATCCGGTTCAGTTAAACTCCTGTCGCAGCGCAAACCCAAGTGGCTTGAATGAATTCCCTTTCACCTAGTTGGACAGATTGTTTATGTATAAGCGTGAATCCGGCTCGACGCAGCGAATAATCTTGTAGAGCAAAGCGCTCAGGGGTGATGCCGTGATGACTCCGAAATCTGAAGGTAGAAGATTCCGATCCAAGGCAGCCCGCCGGGTAACGCTCGAACACCGCATGATATAATACGATGCCATCGAATACTCCTGCTTCAACAACTCGTGGATATCGATGCTGCTTAACCATCGCGTTAAAGAGTTGCTGATAATCAGCACCTGTAGCCCAATCCGAATAGAAAGGAGATTGGTCGGGTGCGGGATCGGGGGTCTGAGCTTGTGCTGTAACCACCATGGCTCCAAACGCCGCCAGAGCTATCACCGTCATCGTAAATTGACGCATTGCTGCCTCCCTCTAGTTCTTTTGTTGTACAACCCGAGCTAGATGCCTGCAAATCTAAAGTTGGTGAATTCGGCTTTTCGGGCTGAAGAAGCCGAACATCTCCATGGTCTTGCGTTTGAGATCACTGCGTGTGATTTCACTTTTGCGGCGGGTCACCGCCTTATCGTCAGGGCAAAGTTTGTTCGCCAGCCGTTCCATCCAGCTTCGACATGGCGGACTTGGGCGAGGCGGAATGCGGTCAGCCTCACTGACATAAAGCGCGGCCATGCCGCCGCCCTGCCAAACCGAAGATCGCGGCTAGCTCGGCGACCGTGGCGCCGTGAGCGCGGCGCGGATGGCGCCGATCTTACGGATACCAACGCTTTTTTGACACCTGCGGTGTTGCAAACATCGCGGAAAGATTACCGAACGATTCTTTGGTGAGTGGCTGGCCTCTCTCGCCGCAGATGCGAATTCGCCGCACGGACCGGCCCGGAGGATATCATCGAGCACCGGCAGGATCGGAATGGTGACCGTGACCCATTCTTTTTGGTACGGGTCGTCGCCACACCGTCCCGGACGCGCTGCCGGCCAAGGCACACCGCATCGCTACGGCGTAAAACCCCGTGCACAGCAGCACACCAAGCCAGACGCGCTCCTTGCTGCCGATCGGCCATCGCGCCTCGTATCGTGCGACGTCATCTTCTGTCCAGGGATGAAATCCGCCGCTCTAAAGACCACGCATGACATCAAGGAAATGACGTGCCTGCGCAGGTGTTGCTGCTCTGCGATCGCGTCCGGCAACGATGTGAGTGCGATTTTCCACGTTTGCGGTCGCAGTCCCTGAATGCTCGATAACGCCTCCCATGATATTCTCGCGCTGACGACGGATCGCGAGCGACAGCGTTGTCCAGGCGGTACTCTCGCCGTAACAGTTGTCCCTGTCGGAAACTCAAAATGGAACATACTGGTGATGCAGCCTTGATACGACGCGAGAAGGTGGCGAAGATGTCGCTCACCACATAACATGAGAAGGACATTCCCGTCGGATCGAACCGATCAGCCTCTCCGCGTATCCATTCTGCCACGGCGACCGCGCAGAGGTCGGTCGATCCCGGATGCCCATCGCTGCAACGTGCCGCGTGAACGCAGCGCCATACGCCCCGTCGCGATCGCGGATCAAGTAACTTGGAGGCTCGTTCCAGCTGCAGGGTCAGCTGACGGGCAAGCCATTCGGCGTTTGGATGGGCTGTCACGCCCAGCCACAGAGGCTCTCGGCGTGACTGTCGCAGGATGACAAGTGCATACAGAAGCCCAAACGAGATCGTCGGCACCACGAACATGTCGATCGCGGCGATGGCGTCGGCGTGATTTGAAGAAAGGTCTTCCAGCTTTGCGATGGTGGCCGCCGTCTTCTTGCCATGTTCGCGACGGTGGTCTGGCCGACATCAATGCCAAGCTTAAGGAGTTCGCCGTGGATGTGTGGAGTGCCCCATAGCAGGTTCGCCACGCTCATTTCACGAAGAGTTGGCAAACCTCATCAGGTGTCCTTGGTCGGTCGCCGCGCGGTCTTGATTTCCAGCGCACCGGGCACGGAAGCCGGCGCGATGCCGTCGGATGACGGTCTCCGGCTTGAGTATTTTCACCGCGTCCAACGCCTCAGAAGCCAGGCGATAGAGCCCCGCAACCACCAGGCGATCGATGTTTCTGACGGCGACCCGCTCGGGCGCTCTACGCCTCAGCACGGAGCTGATGCCGAAGCACGAGAATTTCGGTTTGCAACGCTGCGCGCGACCGCAACAGCCCGGTCACTGCGGGCCAGATCAACTTGAGGAGATCACCCATCGCGATGATTATCATCAGATTCGCCGGTGATCGACAGTCGTTTTGGGTTTACGGTAGACAGGGGGAAGCTTCCTCGTCGGGAACCGCCACCGCACCCCGATGAAGACCGATCAGGGAGAACCGCGATGCTCGACCGAATTTCAATTGCGGGCTCAGCGCTCGCAGCACTGCTGGGCGCAAGCGTTATCGCTGCACAAGCCTGGGATGACACCAAATACCCGGACCTGAAGGGCCAGTGGGTCAGAGGTTATCCGGGCGGCGCGCGGTTCGACCCTTCAAAGGGCATCGGGCCGCGCCAGGAGGCCCCGCTGACGCCAGAGTATCAGGCCATCTACAAGGTCCAACTTGAGGACCAGGCCAAGGGCAATCAGGGGATCGATCCGACCATTCGCTGCATATCGCCCGGCATGCCGCGCATCATGCACGTCTATTCACCCATGCAGATCGTCGTGACGCCGGAGACGACCCACGTCCTGATCGAGCACATCCATGACAGCCGCCGCATCTATACGGACGGGCGCGATTGGCCGGAGGATATGTATGACAACCCGCAATATGCCGGCTACTCGATCGGCAAATGGGTCGATGAGGATGGCGATGGCCGCTACGACACGCTCGAGGTCGAAACGCGCGGACTGAAAAATCCCCGCACCTACGACGCCACCGGCATTCCCTTCAGCAGCGATGGCCGAACGATCATCAAGGAGCGGATTTATCTCGACAAGACCAATCCGAACAAGCTGTACGACGAGATCACAGTGATCGACAGCGCGTTGACCCGCCCCTGGACCGCACTCAAATACTACCGTCGGGAAACCACCAAGGGGCCGATATGGTGGCAAGAGGACATCTGTAATGAAAACAACGTCCACACCTGGATCGACAATCAGGACTACTTCCTGAGCGCGGACGGCCACCTGATGCCAGCCCGAAAGGATCAGCCGCCGCCGGACCTCCGTTACTTCAAGCCAACCGGCAAGTGATAGCAATCGCGAACATGTTTGGATCGTCGCGTCACGGGCGATGCGGTCAGCATCTTACTATCTAGTTCCCCAC
>JASHYD010001337.1 GCA_030043175.1 Xanthobacteraceae bacterium
TGTTCGCGCAGAATAATGTATCGATGCCACGCAACTGCGATGCTGACGCCAGCAAGTGTAAAGAGAAATTTCGGCGCGACCACCACCACCGCTGGCCATAGCCAGGATATGACCACCACCGCTAGCCATAGCCAGCATATGCGCAATACATCCTGAAAATTATAGAAGTAGGTCGAATATGAGAGGCAAATCGTATCCCACAGCGGTAGCTTCAGGTTGGCCGCACCCTGAGGGTCAATAGCCGGCGGCTGCTGCGCCCGCGCCCCCATCGGCCACGTCGCCACGCCTGTGACGGTCGCAATAAGGTCCCGCCGTCGCATTGATGAATCCCTGATTTGAGGGAGCCTATCGCGAACCTGGGTGAATAGGAACCAGGTTCAACCAGCCTCGTTCTGGGGCGTACGCAGTTTCGTCCGGAATTGGCCCGAAGCCGGAGTGGAGAGCCCTAGCCTTGGCACATCCGCAGTTCACGTGACTTCGGACATGCCAGTCACGGAGTCTGATTGGTCGCCCATGGCCCATTCCGGACCTCGACGAGGCACCGAGTTGCGAGCGTCAGAGCCACAGCCAGCCAGCGATACTCAGCGATAGATTCGCTGAAACTGGCGCTCTGCGAATTTGATCGCCCCTTTGAGGTCCTCGCGGCCGGTGCAGTAGCTCGCAAACATGTCGACCAGCACGAAACCGGAAATGGCCGCAGCTAACTTATCGCCGATCGAACCGAGGCCGCCGAGCGTCAGCGTGCGCTTCGAAACATCGCGGAACACAGCACGCTTAGGGTTTTTGGTCCATACCGGATTGCTGTCGTAGGCATTGAGGCTGTGGCTGGCATAACCTTGCGCTGCCTCCAACCACGGATTGAACTGGTCCGCCTCCATCATGAATGCCATCAGCGCTTTGCAAGCTTCAGGGTATTTCGTGTAATCCATCGCTAGCAGAGGATATAAGCCTTCGAGCTCGGTCGGCCCACCGACCGGCCCGACCGGCCAATACGCATGGTCGATGTCTTCGGCCATCGCCTTGAGGCTTGGGTCATTGCTGGCGGCGACATAGATCGAAATGGTGTTGGCGGTCCAATATATCTGATTGGTAAGGAATGCCTTGTTGTTGGAAATGTCGGTCCATGAGGCGACCCCGGGAATCATAGTGGAATAGAGCTGCCTGGCGTATTCCAGGGCCATCGCGGTTTCCGGCGAGTCCAGGATCACCTTGTCGTTCTTGTCGACTACGTTGCCGCCGTGGGCCCATAGACACCAATGGACCCATTGGGTTGATTCACCTCCGCCATGGCCGAGTGCGAGCCCTCCGGGCTTGTTGTTCTTCTTCGTGGCTTTGGCGTATTCCAGAAAGTCACTGGTCGTCGTGGGGAAAGTTGAAATGCCCACCTCCTTGAGTGACGAAGCGCGATAAGTGATCAAGGATCCAACGTAGCAGACCGGAATGTCGATCCACATGCTGCCGGTGCCTTTGCCATAGGCCACCGCGCTCGGCACCCAGCCACCGTACTTTTTGCCGAGATAGTCGGCGACGTCGGTCACATTCAGGCATTTCTGCGGAAAGAGATGGGGCAGCGTGTTAAGCGCCCAGATCAAGTCAGGACCCGCCCCAGTATTGGCGGCGACGGCCGCCTTGGGCTGAATCTCCTCGGCCTGTTCCCGGGTCACAGTGATCCCGACTCCCGTCGCCTTGGTGAACGCATCCAGCATCTTGACGAAAGCGTCATCTTCCGCCGGCACAAAGGCTTTCCATCGCAGAATGGAAAGCTCGGCCCCGTTTTCAGGCTTCCAGGGCGCTGTTTGCGCCCATGCCATTGCCCATTCGAGGAGCGCCGGTCCGGTGAGCGCGCTGGCGGTCGCTAGTGCCGTGCCGCCGTTGACGAGCGTACGCCGAGTAAGATCGGTTTTCATGATGTCCCCCACATAAACGCGCAAATGCGTCCGCGAGGACGCTCGTAGGAATTAAATTTGAGAAGATCGCCAGCCGTAGGCACTGACGCTACCGTTCAATTCGCAGAACACCGGCACGTCCCGATGGCAGCTCGGAGAGGAAATCTACGTCGGCACACACCTGCCTGACAACTAAAGTGCAACTGGCATGGAGCAATCAGTATTGCGCTCCGCGTTAACAAGTTAACGTTGGCGCTATGAGAAGGTCAATACAGTACCAGCAATACACGTTGACGATGTGCCGGTTTGACAATTCACCAAAGACGTTGCCTGCGCCAACTAGCAAGTCCTTCGACCAACTTTCTTTGCTCGCAAGTCCGACGATCATCCGGAATTGGCCCATAGGCGCTGTGCGGCTTGATCCCGTCGGCAGGGCGGCTGTCGAAGGTACTACGGACCAAAAAATGGCTTCAGGAGATGCCGCGGCCGTCAATGCGAACCGTGATCGCTGGATGGCCTCAAATCCCGGCCAGGAAGCCGTTAGCGACCTCGCCCGCGCATTTCCGCCCGAAGGCTACTTACCCACCGCGACGGGCTCGGCGCGCTATACGGCCCTCTTACACAGACGAGGCCGAGGTCGGCGAGGGCGTTCGCCCGACCGTGAGCTTGTCGGCGACGGTGTTGCGCTTGGCCTGCGCGTTCGTCGTCCGCGGACGCGGAGCTTGACGGGGCGTCCTCATGGTGACGGACTTCGCACGGGGTTTTGTGTCACTCGAACCGGCGAGCACGCAGCTGATTGGGTTGGACGGTGGTCCATTCATGTTTGATCCGGTACATAGACCCGGATGCACGATTTCGTCCAAGCCTTTATCATCGGTATCGCTTTGCTTGGTGGTCTCGATCCGGAGATCGTCGGGATCGTCGCGCTGTCGCTGCGTGTCAGTCTGTCGGCCAGCTTGATCGCCATGGTAATTGGCGCGCCCTTAGCCGGAGCACTCGCGATTGGGAGATTCCGCGGGCAGCAGGCGGTGATCGTGCTCGTCAACGCGCTGCTTGGCCTAGCGCCGGTCGTGGTCGGGCTCGCCGTCTATCTCCTCCTGACCAGGTCGGGACCGGCCGGCTTCGCGGGCCTTCTGTTCACCCCCACTGCCATGGTCGCGGCACAGACCATCCTCGCCACCCCGATCGTGATTGCCCTGGTGCACCGCGGCCTCGCTATGCTGTGGTTAGACTATGGCGACCTGCTCCGGATCGATGGCGCTTCTCGGCGCCGTACCATTCTGGAGCTGTTCGTGATCGGGCGTGGCGTGCTCCTGACCGCCTTTCTCGCCGCATTCGGCCGCGCCATCGCGGAAGTCGGGGCGATCATCATCGTCGGCAGCAATATCCGAGGTTATACCCGCACCATGACCACGACCATCGCGCTGGAGACCAGCAAGGGGGACCTCCCGCTCGCGCTCGGTCTCGGGCTAGTCCTCATCCTGCTCAGCATAAGGGTGAGCGCTACCGCATTCCTCGCCGCGGGGTGGGTGGAGCGAAGGCGAGGCTAGCCGGAATTGTGCCGGGGCCACAACTACGAGCGACGGGCTCATTATCTTGGGCATTGGGAAAGAACAGTTGCTGCCCGTCGATCTTGTATTGGGCAATCGTGCTTTGCCCCTCCGGTGAGACCAGCCAATCGACAAAGGCCTGCCCGTCGGTCGCCTTGACGTTCGGGTGCTTTGTCGGATTGACGAGCATGACACCATATTGGTTGAACAGTCTGCGATCCCGCTCAACCAGGATCGCAAGCATGCTAGCCAGGTTCCGCGGTCCGCTAGGACGTAGGCATTGGTGGAGGCCGCTACATTGAGTGCCGGCCCCATGTCTTGACCAATCTCTCGGTACCATCGGTCCTGGGCAGCATTGATTGCGATGCCAGTTTCTTTCCAGTAACGAAGTTCCGCCTCATTCGTCCCCGATCGGTCGCCGCGCGAGATAAAGGGCGCCTTCGCCGCGGCGATTTTGCGGAATGCCTCGATAACGTCCTTGCCGTCGGCGATGTGCGCTGGATCGGGCAGCGGTCCGATAACGATAAAATCATTATACATCACATTGAAACGCCTGACGCCAAAGCCGTCGGCCATGAATTTTTCTTCCCCAGGCCTGTCGTGGACGAACACCACATCGGCGTCGCCACGCCTGCCGATATCGAGCGCCTGTCCTGTGCCGACCGCCACCACTTTCACTTGAATACCAGCCTTGGCGGAAAAGCGCGGCAGCAGGAAGCCAAAAAGGCCAGATTGTTCCGTTGACGTCGTGGAGGCGACAACGATCGAACGCTCCTGCGCAAAAGCAGCTTGAACCGCCAACAACAGAATCGCTGCGAGCACGAGCGATCGGCGTTTCATCTCGCGTATTCTGTCCCTTGTATCAACGACGAGGACTTACAGCGGCAAGGTCCGGGCCCCATATGCAACTCCGTGGACCTAATGCGCCCGTGGCGCCGTGCAACGGCCTCCAGAATGAACCGGAGGCCGTTGCTCATCCACGCTCAATGCTTGTCCGGGTATCTGCTGACGGAAGCATTGCGGTTCGACATCTGCACTTTCGGCATGGTTTCGGCGCTCATCAGCTTATTGTCGCCGATGATCTTGTTGCGAGCGAAGGATATAGGCCGTCAGCGCATAGACCTCGTCGTCGGTGAGCGACTTCGGTTGTGGCCAATGGCATAGCGCGTCGCATGAAGTCGAAGATCGTGGTCGAGCCTCAGTGCTTCCCCGGGAACAGCGGAATGAACCCATCCCGGTTGGGCATTTTAACTTGCGGTAGCGTCTTGGCGTCGATCACGTCGTTTTCGCCGATGATGCCATTAAGCCGCAGGATGTGCGCCGTCACCGCATAGGCTTCGTCATTGGTGAGTGATTTCGGCGCCGTCCATGGCATGGCGCGGCGGGTGAAATCGAACAATGTCGTGGCGTAGGGCCAGTAGCTGCCCACCGTCTTCACGACAGGCCCGTCGCCAGTGATCTGGCCGCCGACCAGCCGCGCGTTGGTTTTGCCCTCGCCCTTGTCGCCATGACAGGCGGCACATTTCTCCGCATAGACAACGGCACCCTGTGCCGGCGTACCGCTGCCCGGCGGTAATCCCACGCCGTCCGGCCCAACGCTGATGTCCCACGCGGCCGCGTCGGCCGGCGAGATCGGTTGCCCGAAATGAGGGGCGTCCGCGGCCTCGGCGGTGCCCGCAAGGAGCCGGAGTGCGACGGCGATGGCGGCGCAGGCACCGAGTGTCGATGTTTCAAACGTAGACATTGCTCACCTCGCCCTTTGCGCTCACACCCCAGCTCGAGATGACGTTGCAGTGTTCCATCGGGAATGCTGTCACGGGCGGGGAGGTCTTTGGCTGGCCGCGTTCGGCCAGGAAGGCGGTTCTGCCCGGCTGCACATTGCCCGCCTCATCGGTAGCGCGGCTGAGCATGACTGCGGGCGAACCGTCCCAATTCCAAGGCATGCGGAAGCGGGTCAGCGCCTTGCTCAACACCGGCGTCTGTAAGGCTGCGAGCGCCCAGCTCTTGCCGCCGTCGGCCGACACCTCGACTTTGCTGATGCGGCCGTTGCCCGACCATGCAAGTCCAGAAATCTCGTAGAAGCCGACACCCTTCAGGGTCATCCCGGGCGACGGATGCGAGATGAAGGATTTGACCTCCTGGGGGTAGAAGAACTGCCATGCCTTGCCGCTCGGCAGCAAGATCGTGTAGCCCATGGTCTCGTTCTGCGCCATGATCGGGCTGTCTACGACCTTGATCCGACGCAGCCACTTGACGTTCATGTTGCCCTCGTAACCGGGCACTAGCAGACGCATCGGGTAGCCGTTCGACGGATTGATGCGCTCGCCGTTCTGGTAGAGCGCGATCATTGCGTCATCCATGGCTTTGCTGACCGGGATGCTGCGGTTCATGGTCGGCGCGTCGGCGCCTTCCGCGAGAAACCACTTCGCCTCCGGATCGATGCCGACTTCCTCGAACAACGTCGAGAGCTTGACGCCCGTCCATTCGGCGCATGAGAGAAGGCCGTGCAGGGCCTGGACGTCAGCCTGGATCGGGTCCTTCGCATAAAGCGGCGCGCTGTTGCCGCCGCATTCGAGGAACGTTACGCGCGATGTCATTGGATAGCGCAGCAGAGCTCCGACCGTGAATGTCATCGGCTGCTTGACGCGGCCATGGATCAGAAGCTTGTGCTTGGCCGGATCGACGTCCGGAAAGCCGCCGCGCGCAATGACGAAATGCAGCCCGTTCGGCGTGATACTACCGTTGAGCAGTTGATGCGGCGTGCGTGCCGCACTGCTGCGCGGTTCGAGTTTCGGATTGGTCAGCGTGCGCACGGTCTTATCTTCGAACCGCGACGGCTGGCCGTAGGGCGGGATCGCAATGCCGGGCGCTAGGTTCCATGGATCGTTGGCAAGCGGCTCGGCGGCCGCTCCGGTTGCGGCGCCGACCGCGCCTATGCTCATGGCACCAGCGAGTGTTGCACCCTGCGATAGCAGCGTGCGGCGATCGAGAAGGCCGTTTCCCGCCGCACGCGGGACAGATTGCGCCCCTTGACGATGTCTGGATTTGGTCATGTTTCGCTCCCGTCGGAGATACCCGCGTCGGGTACCCACCGGTCCCGATGCGAGGGCGCCAATGCTGCTCAATAATCCGTGAAGTGTCTAGGGGTTGCTCTCTATGGCTCATGGTTCCGGGGTTCACGGCGTCCACGTTGTTTGCCAATCCGGACGTCGCGATCGCACGGCATTATCCAGTACGTTCGCTGCCATTAGGCCCGCTGGCTGGAGGGGCCAGGCTAGATGCGACCTCGTCGCCCACATCACAGCGCAGCTCGCCGATATACTCACCGCAGTGGCCGTGGGGTCATGGCTGTGGCCGAGCGAAGCAATGAGTAAGGGATTATGGAAAAGGCGGGACTAACGTTGAGGGTCGATTTGAGCAGCGGGCGCGCGGTCGGGCCGGGCAAAATTCGTCTGCTTGCGCAAATTCATAAGTCCGGCTCGATCACACAGGCTGCGCGAGACCTTGGGCTTTCCTACCGTCGCGCCTGGCTGCTGATTAATGACCTCAACAATTCGTTTCGTCTTCCCGTGATCGAAGCCGCGACGGGTGGAAGCGGCGGCGGCGGTACGCGACTGACGCCATTCGGGCGAAAGCTGGTCCAGCGGTATCAAACGATTGAAGCGGAAGCGCTGGCGGCCACGTGGCAACATCGGCGCAAACTCCAAGCCGCATTGAATACCGGCAAGTCTGGCCTTCGTAATTCGATCAAACGGCCGCTCAGTACCCCGGCGCCGAAGCCAATAGCGAGCGGTCCCAGGTGAGAACCATGAGGCGATCAACCAAAGCGATAGCAGCGAGAACGGCCTGGACGAAATCGTGCACGCAGATCAGACCCGCAGAAGGTCTCGTTTATTGAGCCAATACGCCGCCAGCCCCACCACAAACGCGATGCCAACGTTCCAGACCGCCAACGCCCCCGTGACGATCAACGCGAAGCGCTCGCCCTTGTCTTTAGGAATATCGCAGGCGCCTAGAGCGAGCTGGGCTCCCGTCAAAAAAAGGATGACGCCGAGAATAGAGGGAGGGAACAGGCGCAAGAACGTGGTAACCGATCCGCTAAACAGCAGGGCGGTAACGAGCAGCAAAAGACCGAGGATGATGAGCGCGCCTCAGGTTCGCGCGCCGAATCGAACGTGACCAGCCATGCCTCCTGCGCCATGGCACATCGGCACCCCGCCAACACCTGCGCTCAGTATGTTCATGAGGCCTGTCGATACAGAAATTTTGCCTTCATTGACGGGGCGATCCGGAAATAAGCGATTGTTCTCTTCGGAGATGGCAATGATGGCATTACCGAGCGTGCGCGGGACTTGCGGAAGCGCTAGAAATAGAGTGCCGAACAGAAAGTCGCTAAACGTCATGCTGCTCAGAACGAATGTCGGGAGGCGCAACTCCATTTGCACCTCGCGCAATGCAGCGAACAGCGTTGGGTCGCGCAAAATGCCGCAAGCAGCACCAAACAGCAGTAAGAGAAACATCGCCGGTATGATGCGATTGGCCAACAGCAATGATGTGCCAAGCAAAGCCGCACCTCCGACCAACCAATTCTGTGCCATTAACTTGGCGCCTTCGATCATGAAGCTGAAGCCGAGGCCGGGAATGATGCCGAGGATGACCGGACGCGCAATGAGCTGGCTGACGTACCGGGCCGTGCCAGTGAGGCCGAGAAACAACCACAGCACGCCGGTCGCAAGACTGGCACCCCACACCATGGCTGGTGTAATCACGATGGTCTGAGCGGCTTGCGTGGTTGCTATCGCCCCCGCCGCCTTCATAGGCTGAACGGGCATCGGTGTGCGGTAGGCGAAGCCACACGCTACCATGGCTGAGCCAAACGCCAGCAACACGCCGAAAGCGTCCATCTTTAAGACGCCGATGTAGGCGACCGCAAACGGCACCAGCGTGCCGAGGTCGCCAAAGGCACCTGCTATCTCCATGCGGTCAAAGCGGTTCTGTGTCTGAACTGCGACCGCGTGATTTTCCGACACCTCCATCTCTGCTATTGTATCGGCAAACCACCGCCGTTCAATCAGCCATAAACATCAGGTCAGGTAGCGGGGTGCGCGCTTGTTGCATCTCGGCAGCCTACTTCGCAATTGCGCCGAGAGACCCACGGAACGTCGGGTTGGACGCACATCGAAAAAAGTCTGATTTGATCTCAAAATGACCCAGAGCTGACTCGCGGCTCACTCCGCCTTAAGCCCTGCCAGCCTAACCACATTGCCCCATCTCTCGGTTTCATCCGCAATAAATTTCTCGAACTCGGGCTGGGACATTGAGATCGGCTCTGCACCCAACTCAGCGAAGCGCGCCTTAAGTTTCGGATCAGCAAGGGCTGCATTGATCTCGGTGTTGAGCCTTTCGATGATGGCGTGCGGCGTCTTCTTGGGTGCGCCAACGCCATACCATGTGCTCGCCTCATAACCCGGGAAGACTTCACTAATTGCCGGGACTTCCGGCAATGCGTCAGAGCGAATTGGCGTTGTTACGGCAAGCGCTCGCAGCTTGCCGGTTTTGATGTGCTGAATGGTCGACGGCATGCTTCCGAACATTACCTGCACCTGCGCGCCTATTAGCTCATTGAGCGCAGGCGCCACCCCCCGATAAGGGACATGAACCAAGTCAATTCCGGTCATTGCTTTGAACATTTCGCCAGCCATGTGATCCGATGCTCCAATACCGGCAGACGCGAAATTGATCTGACCTGGATGAGCTTTGGCATAGGCCACGAAATCGCGGATGGTTGTCGCCGGGAATGAAGGGTGCACTTCCATAACGTTGGGCACGCGACTGACCATGGCAATCGGCGCAATGTCGCGAATGAAATTGAAATTGAGTTTTTCATATAGTGTTGCGTTAACGGCGTTCGGATTGGTCGCAAGCAGAAGGGCGTATCCATCAGGGACGAGCTATCGCTGAAAGTTGGTGACGGCGCGAATCGGAAAGGCGGCATATCGTGGGGGTGCTTGACGCCTCCACTTCTCCACTGAAGGAGCGATATGCCGTGTCCAACG
>JASHYD010001338.1 GCA_030043175.1 Xanthobacteraceae bacterium
GGTATGTTGCCGGGAGATGCCCTCCCGACAACTGGCGCAAAACGATTCTCAGCAGAATCGCTAGTTGCGCTGTCAAGGGTGAATTTGAAAATCGCTCTAAGTCATTTAAATCGCTTATAAAAGCTGCCGTAGCTCAGTGGTAGAGCACTCCCTTGGTAAGGGAGAGGTCGACAGTTCAATCCTGTCCGGCAGCACCAGAAATGCCAAAAAAATTAGATAGATACACCGCAACGACAGCCGCCTTAGCTGCATGCGAGGAAGCCTGGACCCACCCTGGACCCACCAAACAAAACCAATGCAGCGGGGAAGGGGAGGACAACGCCGCCCACGGAAGACGTAGCCTGACGGCCCCTTGGGTCACGCTGCGGGCGACAGACAGGATCCGCTCCGTATGGGACCCAAGCCTCGGCAAAATCGACCCCCGCCCTGTCAGAAACACGGGCTATCGGGCCGGCCGCCTACCCCACAACAAATGCGAGTCCTGACCGCCAGCGACTCGACATAGGCGAAATGGCTCAGGACGCGTTTTGAGAGCCCCAGCCGCCAAAAACGACCCAGCGAGTCTTACGAGTCCCTGGCGCCGCTTGGAAAGCTGGGGTCGGTCCAACGGTCCTTCTACGTGTTGGCGGAGGTCTCCGTATCGCAGGTGGGTGCTCCATGTTTCTGGTTATGCCTCGGGGGTATCGTTAGCGAATGCTTCGGCCGGGCAGCTTGCTCGAGGCCCCGCCGGGCCGTATCCGTTTCCCCAGGCTGCATTCGGCACTGCCCGCAATGAACCGCGGGTCGGCTGGTGCTCCTGCTCTGCTCCAGCGCCGGTGTCCTTTTCGGCCGGCAGGTCCGCTGATTCCCAATGAGCCCGATGGCTTGCGATGTCCCATGCGGTTGTACTTCTCACAGTTGCACTACGCGGTCGCTTCGTTGATCGTCAGCTCACCGATTGAGCCTCCTGTGAGCCATCGTCGGTGGCTCGTCGTCGGCAGGCTGCGGGGACGCCGCAAGGGCTACCACCGCGCAAGCTCATGCAGGGAGGCAACCCAATGCACAAGCACGCAGCAGTCACAGCACTGGCCATCGCACTCAACATCACGATGCTCACACCTGCAATTTCCGGTGCCCTCTGTCCGGCCGATGGCCCCGTCGGACGGGCTTATTGTCATTGCTCCCCCCAGTGCGGCCGCGATGCGATACGACGCCACGCGATCTGGCCTTGGTACGATGACAAGAAATACCAGGCATGCTTATCAACATGCGTGAATGCGGCTGAAGGCGCCCGACACTAGTCGCGCGAACCAACAAGAAAAAATTCGGAAGGCCGCAAGGGCTACGACCTCGGCTCAAAATTCAACAGAGGCACCGCGGGAGGAGGGCATGGTATCGATCTCACAGACTGTTTGGCACGCTGCGCGCAATCTCAGTGCGACACTGATGCTATTGGCGTTGGGAGTCCATCCGTCCTTTGCCCAGATCGTCGCGTTCGGCGCCAGCAACACCGCTGGCTGGGGCGTTGGGTCTGGCGCAGCCTGGCCAGCGCGGCTCGAGGCGCTCCTTCATGAGAAGGGATACAACGTCTCGGTCGCCAATGCGGGCGTTTCGGGTGACACTACGACCGGCATGTTGAACCGGGTCGATTCTGCGGTGCCGCGTGGCACGAAATTGGTGCTGCTCGCAATCACCAACTACAACGACTCGCATCGTGGCGTAGATCCGTCGCAGCATAGGGCTAACTCCGCATCGATCGTCGGGCATATCCGTGCGCTTGGAGCCAAGTTGATCATGGTGCGATTTTCCGAAGTGCCGGGCAGCAACTACCGTCAAGCTGATCATCGGCACCTGACGGCTGAAGGACATGCGCTGCTCGCGCAACGACTGCTGCCGCAAGTCGTAGCCGCGTTGGGACGCGCCAGATAAAATGGCGATCGCGCCATCGCGCATCCGGTCACGAACTATCGTCCGGTTTTCGAGGACGGCCGTGACGTGGTGCGATGGGGACTAGCGGGCTGGAGCGTGTCTCGCAGCATGTCGAGGCGTTCGTTCCGGGTGTATTTCTCACAGTTGCACTGCGCGGCCAGTTCGTTGACCATCAGCTCACCGATTGAGCCTCCTATGAGCCATCGCCGAGTGGCTCGTCGTCGTGCAGGCTGTGTGGAAGCCTTAAGGGCTACGACCGCGAAAGCCCATGCAGGGAGGTTATACCAATGCACAAATACGGAGCAGTCACGGCGCTCGTAAAGACGGCGTAGGAGAGCGCCATGAAAGCCCTTATTTTGTACGTTGTCTTCGTCACGATCGGGGGTTTGCTTTCCGTTGCTATCGGCTACGCGGTCGAGCGGGAGGTATCGTCGGCTGCGAGCCTGATCGTTTTCCTTGCTCTGTTTTTTGCGAACTTCGTCGCCTCTTGGATCGCCGTCATCCTTGTAATGGATGGGTCGCTCAAAGATGCACAAGGCAGACAGGCGCAGCTAGATATCGAGCGGGCAGGTCGGCGCTTGCTAGAGGAACGTCGTGGCCACGTTGAATGATCACCTCCACAGCGGAAAACCGTGGTCGGAGATTGATATCGCCGATCTAAAACGCCTTGCTGACGTTGGCATCCCGATCGAGGGAATCGCTGATATTTTGCTAAGGGAGGTTGAGGAGGTTCGCCAAAAGGCGACCAAACTCAACTCTGCCCCGAACCCAGGCGCTTGATCCTGTCGGATACTTTCGGTGCCGCGAGCACCTAGAGAAAGGTGTTGTGCAACGACCAGAAAACCGAAAAAGGGAGGCAGCAATGCGTCAATTTATGATGACAGTGACGGCTCTCGCAATGTTCGGAGCCACGGCGCTTACAGCTCAAGCTGAGAACCAGAACCCGAGTCCTCCGACCTTTTCAGGTCCGGTTAAGAAGCAGACCGTATCGCAAACCCCACGCCCCTCGCGGGCTGCAAGCGCGGCAGCAACATGCACTGGGCTGAAATTGGCATGCCTCTCAGGCTCGGATTGTATCTACAGTAGCGGCTTCCCCAATCTTACGCGCCCGACCGCTCCGCCGGTTGTGTGCGGCGGGGTGAACAGTTACGACGGACAGATTATTTCACCGAAAATCTTTTGTAACTCAACTTGGGAACAATGCATGAAGACGGGATGGTGGGAGGGGCAACTTCTACACCGCTCAGTCGAACGCCGTTAAGTCTTGATGCGATGGTGGGGGCACTTTATAGGCCGCGAGGGCTACGACCGCGCAAGCCATGCAGGGAGGAGACACCAATGCAAAAGCACGCAGCGGCGACAGCACTGGCCATCGCCCTCAACATCATGGCGCTGACGCCTGCCGTTTCATTCGGCCCCTGGAGGTTCCTTATGGCCCGATTCTCGGGAGCGGCGAGCCAGCGGGCCTGGCTGGCGGCTTTGCTCGCGGCGCGACAGCTCGGCGCCGCGCAGTATCTCTGGTGATACCGATTGCGGGGGTCGGGGCGAAATAATGTGGCAACACTTGCATTTACGACGTTGCGCGCCGGCCATCGCGTCCCCTCCTCTGGGGACACATGATCAGCCAATACAGAGCCCCGCACTGCTCTCGAAATTAGAAAGCGGTCGCCAACCTCTGGCGCAATCTCGCGACGTCAAATCCACCAGCCTCAGAGTGCACAGCAAGTCAGGATTAAACGGTGCTTCTTG
>JASHYD010001339.1 GCA_030043175.1 Xanthobacteraceae bacterium
GGCGAAGATATAAAATTGCGATAAATATGCGCTCCGATTTACGACAACGGTTGCCTGCGGGTACCCGAGCTGGCCGGCCCGGCTCGTTGAGGTCCGTTGCCGCCTACGCGCCATTCAACCATCTGACCATCTAATAATCAAGCCGTCCCACTCGTGGTTACTCGGCTTGGTAATGCTTTCTCCTCACTGGTGAAGGGCGGCACCGTACTACGATCCGCATCTTAAGAGTATCATTTTATTGTGATTTTATGGTTTTATGTTTGGTTTTGGTTCTATTTCGCGCGGCTACATCAATGCTTCACCTGTGGTGTCGCGGGCGTACCTGCAACGATCGATGAAAACATCTCGTGAGGCGCGTACCATATATTTGGTCAAATCCGCTGTGGCGCTTGTCGCGCACCTCAATGGGTGAGCAACCGCTAGGCCGGCAGCGTTGCCGGCGCCGGCGCGGCTTTGCCCCGGATCAGGTCGGACCCCTTCTCGGCAATTACCATGGTTGCCGAGTAAGTATTGGCCGACGGCATGCCGGGCATCACCGAAGCGTCAATCACCCGCAGGTTCTGCAGTCCGTGCACCCTAAGCTGGTCGCTGACCACGCTTGACTTGTCGGTGGCAGGGCCCATCCGGCAGGTACCGACCAAGTGCCACACCGTGCCGCCGTACTGGCGAGCCCAGTGCAGGACCTCGTCGTCGGTGCGCACGTCAGCACCGGGAAACGTCTCGCGGTCCACGAAGCGCGACAACTGCGGCGTCCCCAAGAGCCGCCGCGCGAGCCCGATACCGCCGACCAGCGCCCGCTGATCGACCTCATGCGACAAGTAGTTTGGCTGGATCGCCGGATCGACGAAGATGTTGGTCGATTTTGCCCGCACATATCCGATGCTCTCGGGCCGATGCTGCCACACACCGCAGCTCATCCCGGGATAGTCGTCGAGCATGCCGACGAAGCCGTCCTTATAGCTCGCTGGCGAAAACATCACCTGAAGGTCCGCGCCGCTGATGTTTGGATCGGATTTCCAGAAGCAATAGCAAAGTGAAGGGCTCACGCCGATCACACTGGGTCTCCCCGTAAGCCAGCGGAGCACCTGGCCGATCAGCGCAGGGCCGCGGATGATTTCGTTGATGGTCTTCGAATTCTTCGCACGCGCCACGACGCGAACAGAGCAGTGGTCGCGAAGGTTTTCGCCGACCGCCGGCAGATCGTGAATGACGTCGACGCCGAGGCCCTTGAGCAGACTGCCATCGCCAACGCCGGAGAGTTGCAAGAGGCGCGGCGAATTGACGGTGCCGCCGCTGACGATCACCTCTTTGCGGGCCTTCACCTCGTGGACGGCCCGGCTGCGCTCGTCAACATAGCGAACCCCCACCGCCTTCTTACCCTCGAATACGATTTTGAAGGCGCGAGCCTGGATGCGAAGGTCAATTCGCCCGGACTTCTTCTGCGCTGGTAGGAGATACATTCGGGCGGCGCTGCGGCGCAGCCCCTTGTGGATACAGCGCTGGAGATAGCCGACGCCGGGCTGCGACGCGCCGTTGTAGTCGGGGTTGCGGGGGATGCCGAGGCCGGCGGCCCCGGCGATAAACGCCTCGCAGATCTCATGCTGCCAATCGAGGTCAGTCACCGGAATGTTGCCGTCGCGGCCCCGATAAAGGTTGTCACCTCCGCCGATCCGCCGCTCAAATCGTTTGAAATACGGCAGGAGGTCGGCGTAGCCCCAGCCCGCGTTGCCGTGCTGTGCCCAGTTGTTGAAATCGTCAGCTTGACCGCGGTTGATGATCATGCCGTTGATCGAGCTCGATCCGCCGACGGTGCGACCAACCGGGATGATCACCGAACGTCCGTTCACGTTCGGCGACGGCTCAGTCTTGAACTGCCAAGTGTAGGCTTCATTGAACATGATTTTGATGAAGCCCGCTGGAATGTGGATATAGGGGTGCCGGTCCCGCGGACCAGACTCGAGGGCGCACACGGTGATCCCAGGGTCTTCAGACAGGCGAGCGGCGATGATGGAGCCTGCCGCGCCGGTCCCGACGACCACATAATCGAAAGTTGATGTTGATCGGGGTTGTTGGTCGTGCATCATCTAGATGTCCGCACCAGTGCCGAAAGCCAAATTTGACTGTATCGGTGATTGAGACCATCGTGAAACAATCCCTATTGATACAGGATCCTGCTTCAGCCACAAGAGATCAGCCGCACCGGTGCAGGGCGGCTACTATCGTGTTCCCGCACAAGTGGTTGCGAATGCCTCGCGGGTAGGTTCACCGATCGGCCCGTTATTTCCGCGTGTGGCCGGCGCCGCCATCCTGCCTTTAGCGCAAAAATGATATCAACCGTCGGTTCAATCTCCGAGGTATTGCGCTGCGTCATCGGGCACCAATGAACCTAAGTGATGGCGGTCACGGCACTAGGGTCGGCAAAGGCCTGACTTCGCCACTGACGTGAGACGAGCGCACAGGAGCGAACATTCTCAAGGCCAAACCTTCGATTGTCCGCACCGTTCCCTTCCTCTCCGGGGTGTCTGCTTCTCAGTATATGGTGCCGAGCCCGATATTACCGATCAGCACGAATTCGCGTGGGCTACGATGAAGGCGAGCGGAACAGATCCTGGATTTGCGACTTGCCCTGGACGCAGCCCATCTCGGGTCGTGGCAGTACGATCGGTTTTAGCGACGTGATCTGCCGGGATGCGCTGTACGAAAATTTTGATGTAGCCGAGAATGAGGCCCGGGTGAATTTAGACGATGTAGAAAGGGTTCGGTCGTTTCAGACGACGTTCGATCGCGCCGAGGCGAAGCGCTCCGCCACCGAGTTCCGGCTCCGGCGAGGAGGTGCGTAGCCATAGGACTGGCACTCCACGAGTCGCCAGCAATGCGGGACGCTTTGTATGGTGAAACGTCATCAATCCGGCACTCGAAGAATTGCTATGTGCCAGAAAGCTGGTATCGAGGCGCGACATCGTTTATTCGATCGACGGAAAGTTAGCTGCGCATGTCCTGCGCGACGATATGCGGGCTCCGCATCGTCGGGATGCCAAGACACGATCGGGAAGTCGTTCGGCGGGCGCGTTCGCGGATAGTCCAGAGGCGGCTTGCGAAAGAAGCGTCAGTTTCGCGACTGTATTGGACGTCTGATGTCATGTAACGCCGTCGGACCAAAATCGCCGGCAAACCGCTGGCAAAGTGAAAGAGCGAGAGGGAAGCAAGGTGGATACTTTCGATGGCAGCTGGGTGCGGGATGTCCTGGCACACTACGGTTATGCGGCAATTTTCATTGTCGTGATGCTGGAGAGCGCAGGTGTTCCGCTGCCGGGGGAGACTATCCTGGTCAGCGCCGCAGCATTTTCCGGCAACAGACATTCTTTGGACATACGCTACGTGATTGCCGCGGCGGCCGGTGGAGCGATCGTGGGCGACAATATCGGCTTCTGGGTGGGCAGGGAGTTTGGTACGTTATTGCTCTCGCGATGGGGATATCTGATCGGACTCGACGAGCGTAAGAGGAGCCTGGGACAGTACCTATTTGCCCGCCACGGCGGAAAGATTGTCTTTTTTGGTCGTTTTGTCGCGTTGCTGCGCGCTTTTGCGGCACTGCTGGCTGGCGCAAACAGATTGTCCCCTTTGCGGTTTTTCGTGTTCAATGCAGCGGGGGGAATTGTCTGGGCGACAGTGTTCGGAGTTGGCGGATACGTTCTTGGCGAAGGTATTCGTCGAATCGCTGGACCAATTGGATGGGTTGTGCTCATTGCGGCCATTATTTTCGTGATCCTTCTTTGGCGCTACTACAAAAAACATGAGGAACGATTCCTAAACGAGGCGGAAGCAGCAGCGGCTGAGATGCTCGAACAACAACATAAGTCGGCGCCCGATAGGTGGCGACAAAGGTGACGAATGTTCGAAACCCCGCGCTCCAATTCAAGTTGCGCATAGTAAGCAACATCGCCAGTGATCGATACGCCGCCGACTGACCAAGAGTTGGCGTCTTCATATAACCGGCCCATGGCAGATATCCTTCTTGTTAGACCGCGAGCGGGCTCTCAGATAATACCAGGGGCGCCAAATCGGCTTGAATCCGACCTTGGCGTAACACCGGTTCGTTCGAGGCGCGATTGCGCCCTTGGCGAAGATGTTGTCGATCAGCGCAGCCGTTACCGCGCTGGCATAGCTGCGGCTACGCAGGGCGGGCAGCGTATAGACGCCTGCGATCGCGGCGCCATGGCGCGTACGGCGAACAACGCCCGCCATCGACACTGACTCGCCGCCAACGATCCAGAATCGATAGTTGCCGCTGGCTGCAGCCTTTTGCACTCCATCGGGCGTCGGCAACGAATCATATGGCGCCGCCTCCTCGAAGAATGCGATGGGCCACTGTCCGTACAGATCGACGTCGGCGAGGTGCACTGCGCGCACGGCGCGCGCACCTGCGCAATCGCCGGGCAGGTTCACCGACGTCGTCGAT
>JASHYD010001340.1 GCA_030043175.1 Xanthobacteraceae bacterium
GACGCTGGCGAACGCGAGTTTGAACTCGCTATTACGATGGAAGACGAGGCCGCGCTTGATGCAGGCGGCGGCAGAGTTCAGATCGAGTTTGATAGCTTGATTGAAATCGGCAAGCGCTCGATCATGGTGGCCGTTTTCATACCAGACTAGGCCGCGGTCACAGTACATACGGGCGTCAGAGAAACTGAATCGGATCGCCCGATCCAAATCGATGAGTGCCTTGTCGAACTCCCCTTTGTGTCGCCACATGATAGCCCGATCATGAAATGCGGCCGGGTTGTTTGGATCAATGCGTATCGCCTCGTCATAATCAGCGAGAGCACTCTCGAAGCTGCCCATTTCATCCCAGGCGTTGCCACGGATAACATAAGCTTGTGCGTTATCCGGATCGAGCCGGATCGCCGCATTGAAGCTGGCGATCGCTTGCTGAAGATCGCCACTGCTGTACGACGCGATTCCCCGCGCCGTATAAACAATGGCGCTGTTCGATAGGGGTCCAAGCGCGAGCTCTCCTGCGGCGATGTCCGAGGTGGCACCGCTCTTCGTCTCGGGTGCTGTAGGCTCGATCGCCCCGTTGGGGACTTCCACGCTGTCATGCTTATGGCGCTGCTCGCCTTGGTCTGCCGGGTTGGTTTGCCGCATTCGTACGTCGGCCACGGACGCAACAGGTTCGTGAGCGTTATCGCCCTTGACGGCATCGGCTTTGGCTGCTCGGATGGCCGCCGAAGGAGTCTCATTCTCTTTAGCCGCCGCGACGATGGTCGCAGTTTGCCTTTCGGCCGCCCCGCCAGCGGCCGGAGCAAGCTCATCCTTGGCGATTTCCACGTTGCCGCTCGTGGGCATGGTCGCCCACAGCCCGTATCCACCAATCAGCGTGCTGACGGCAGCGATCACCGCGGTGATGCGCATCCGTTTCGACCGAAGTTGCTGACGTGCGAGTTTTGACCGGAGTTGCTGACGCTTAAGCGTCAACTGAAAGCCCGGCTCACGATCGAGTTGCAGCAGCCGATCGTAACTGGCCCGCTGCTTTGGATCGCGAAGAAGGGCATGGGCAGCGATAATTTCCCTAAACCGCGCCTGAGCGTCCAGATTGTCGGGGTTCAGATCGGGATGGTGCGCCTTGACGGCCTTGCGGAACGCTTTCTTAAGAGCCTCAGCGTCATCATCGGCACTCGCACCCAAAAGCTCGTAAAGCGACTTCATCAGCGCATCCTCGACCTTTAAGGAATCGCTAGAAAAACCTGCTCCAAACACACCAAATCTGTGCGGCCGAACTAATCCAGTTGAATTATGGATTTGGCCCACGCGGGTCCGAAGAGCGCGTGGAAAGTAGCTCCGTTGAACGGGAACTACGCGGTTCGCAAAGTTGTGTAGGCGTAGCCGCTTCCGTCCTTCGTTATTTTGGCAAGTGCAGGCCAAGGGAAGTGCGAGCCACAGATCAACATTTGATCGGCAACTACCCTATCGAGCAGCTTGCGGCGGGAGGCCTCCGCCATCGGTCCGTTCTGGTCGAAAGCTCCGTGCCACTCCGGATGCCGGGCGCAGAGCGCCGGTACATAAGCGGCATCGTTGGAAATCATCAATTCTGTGTTGCCGGAGGTGAGATGGAACGCGGTATGGCCGGGCGTGTGCCCGGGTGCGCTGACGAAGTAGATCCCAGGCACCACCTCGTCTTCGCCCTCGACCGGCAGCACGTTCCTCCAGTGCGGAATGACCGCCTGGATGCGGCGAGCGAGGGGTCGGCGCGCCTCAGGCAAGCGGGTGATGACCGATGGATCAGTCCAAAACTTGTATTCGGCCGCCGGCACAATGATTTCCGCATTGGGGAACAGCGGAGCGTTGGTCCTTTTCCCCAACAAACCAAAGATGTGATCGGGATGGAAGTGCGAGACCAAGACTGTCTCGACCGCTTTGGGATCGATACCGGCGGCCTTCATGTTGGGCATCATCTTGCCGGAAACGAAAACCGAAGTTGGATTGAAGGCCTGCACTTGGTCGCCCCCTCCGGCGTCGCAGAGAATGAGCTTGCCTCCGAGCTTAACGACGAACACGGTGATCGGAATCGGCACGAATGCCTGGGTCAGCCCGGCATCGGCCAGGGCTTGTTTCGTCTCGGCGACAGTGGCGTTGCCGAACAACGCCGCATCATGCGTTTTTTCCCAAATGCCGTCATACAAGGCCGTGATTTCGGCATCTCCGACGTTGTATCGCAGAAAGCTCGGCTTGGGATCCGGCGTCCTCGCCCTTCGTGCTCGCGCCATTGGCTTGTACTGGCTCGGTGCGGGCGCAGAAGGCGTCTGCTCGCTTTCTTCCGGCGCGACCATAGCCAGACTTCTGTCCAGACCAAGCCAAGCCCCGGCTACCGCCGCCGACAAAATAATGTCTCGTCGTGAAGTTGTAGGCATTCAGCCCCCCTGAAATTCCCCGCTAAGAAATCACCTCAACCGGCACGGTCCGGATAGATGTCATGCTAGTATCGGAGACTCAGCCCCGCGACGCCCCGGCTCGAGCGGAGTTGCCACCACCATTTGCTCGCTCGTCCTTCTCAAGAAGGTCGCAAGCCGGCGTGGCCTTTTTGTGTCGACTAGCCATTTCGCGCCACGCATGGCGCCACCGCGGTAATCGCATAGCAGCAATGCGCGACCACGAAAAAACCTCAGGCTCGACATTGCGGTGATTTCATGACATTAGTGCCGCGGGCGTCAGCCGCAGGACTCGGCATGCTGCTGGCATGCGAGTGTGCCAATCTGATCGGAAGAATTGATACACGCGCCACGGTAGCCTGCCCATGTGTCGGTGGGCTTCTCACGGCGGTGGACACTTCGCGACGACGGCGGCCCTCATCATGGAAGCCGCTCCAACCGTAAAGCTGCGGCGAATGCAGGAAACCGGTTTCACCAAAGCACGTTCAAACGGCGCTCTCGCCGACGCCGTGGAAATCAGAGGCGGTTCCATCACGCGGGTGTTTGCCCGCGCTGAGCTGCCGCTCAGCCTGATTGATCAGCCGGAGCTGCTGGTGCCGCTGCGTGACCAGGTCCATCTGCTGGAATATGCCTCGCGGGAAATCGGCGACGACGCGCTTTCGGCGCGGCTGGCGTCGGAGGCCGGCATACCCGGCCTGGGCGTGTACGGAGACCGTCTGTTGTCGGCGCCCTGTCTCGAAGCCGCCATTGCACGGGCGAGCCTGCTGATCGGCGCACTTTTGCAGTCCTCGACGAGTCTTCGCCTT
>JASHYD010001341.1 GCA_030043175.1 Xanthobacteraceae bacterium
GAGCTCTCCCGCCTTCTTCGACCAAGTTAAGGATGTCTTGTTCCTTGATCTCGCGGTTGGGAAAGATGTCCATCGTAAACGTGAGTCCCCACTCCAACGGAACAACCGGCCTCACCTTGGGATTCGGAATACCCTTATCCAATCGGGCGACAGAACGATGGATGTAGCAACCCGACGTCTCGTCCTTGTTGCCGTTGAATTTGCCCAGCACGATCGGCTTGCCTTCACGCTGGAGCGGAATGAACTGCTCCCTAATCGATACGAACGAGAGCATCGCGTTGGCGATATCCTTATACTTTCTCTTGTCCCGGAGGCGTTTCGGAGCGGAATTCGTGTTGTGGGCCGACAAGAACGACATAATGTTGATCGAGGGCAGCCCAATAAGCCGTGAACCTCCGGGTTCCAGGTAAAGCTTCTGGTGCGGCTCCAGTTGTGTGTTGTTGTCGCCGGGATAGCGATCGAACATTATCGGGGTCAATCCGACTAGCGTTACCTTTCGCGTGATTATGTCCGTTACCCGAGTCAGTTTCACATCGTCTTTCACTATCAGTTCTCCTCTTCATATTGCGTACTCTTTGCTTAACCTACGGGTTAACCGAAACAGCGTACCGCTCGCGGCGGCTTTCCCGTTGAAGTTCCTCAAGCGAAATCTTTGGTCCGCGCGGCAAGGACTTGGCCCGCGGCATCGGCCCCGGAGGAGGAGTTGCCAGCGGCGTGACGTTCGTGGCTTGCTCGGGGACCAGCGGCGCCTCAACGTGGTTGGGCGGGCTCGCTAGGGCGTCTACCCGCGGTTCCACTGGAGAGCCGCTTTCGGCTTGGACTGAGGTAGGCTGTGCCTGTTCTGCTATGGCGCGCTCTAACCGCTCGCCAAACGTGACACTGCCGGTGCAGCCTTCCTCCGATTTGCGCAGAACGGCCAGCATGCGGTTGCGCGACTCAATGGTTGCTTCAGCCGTCGTGTCGAGCGGGTTCCTCTTGAGCGTCTTCCACGCAGCCTGAATGTCGGCCACGAGCTCTGCTTCCGAATAGGACACGTTGCTGTACATGCTAAGGACAGCAAGATCCCCGGTTTCCCGCTGGACGACATCGTATTCGGGGTACTCCCCCAACTCTTCCTCTGCCAAGCTGCTTCGCTTTACATCCGCGCGCTGCGCGCCAGCGCAGCATGGTTTACCTTCAGTGGTTAAACTTAAGTGGTTGGGGTGACTCCCGCGCACCACGTTAGGTGACTCCCGCGCACCAGGGGGGGTGACAATTTGGCACCCAACAGCTGTAACGTTACAGTCACGTTTCGTCTTGGATGACTCTTTGTCACCAGCGTTTCGTCGCTTCTTGAATGGCGCATAGCTCCATTTTTCCCGCTCAACGTGGGTGTATTCGCTGTTCTGGCGGGGCTGACGACACACCTCGATATAGCCGGTGCGTTCCAGATTGCCGATGGCGCGGATGAGCAGCCTTTTCGAGACCGAACTGTGCTGCGAGTTCTGCAGGCGTCATTGTGAACCACCGCGTTGATTTGCAGTGGCCCTTACTCTCACAGGCTCAATCGCATTGAAAGGAAATTGGGGTCCAGAATTGACGGGCTAATTCTAGACGTGGGAGTCTAGAATTGATCGGCTAATTCTAGACTCGTGGATATGGGCTACCAAGCCCCGCAATAAGAGTAGGCTTTGTCTCATTGGCGTTAGGAATAGACAGGGAAGACTTGCCATGCTTCTTCCACGCTTTGAACGCCGTTGCACGCTTAACACCATAGACAACCATGACTTCCTGAATCGCCGCCTCCAATTTCATGCCCCTTTCGACCTTGACGGCCACGTCGACTGCGAGTCCTACATCGCGCACGAAATCAGGTCGTTTGCCGCGTGAACGATACCTGAAGACCAACTCGCGCGGCTCAGCATCGCTCTGAATGTGATTGAAGAGCATGCTCAGGCTCAGACGAATGGATTGCGGTAAGTCACTATTCCAAAGCAAGCGTATGAACGCTGCTTTCGCCTTTAGCTCATCATAGCTGCCGGGACTCAAATAGTGATGCGTCTCTCGCCCGTTTTCTCGCGTGCGGCGACCTGCTAAAAACTCGATTGCAAGTTTTTCGTCGTCGGAAGATGAAGTACGTTGATCTATAACACTCTTAGCCATGGAACCCTCTCGCACAGGGTAGCTGTAGTGAGGCTTGCCGAGGTGCATCCAACATCTCGGCAAGCCGCTTAATTAGCGACGCATCGAAACCACCTCGGCGGTTGAGATATGATGGGCGAGATAGTCGGACCATGCATCCATCAACCGGCGCCGTTTCTCGAACAGGTCGCCGCGGCGATACGCAGCCTCGACCTTGTCCTCGATCGCATGGGCGAGCGCCATCTCGACCACCTCTGACGGATAATTGGTGGACTCAGCCGCCCAATCTTGAAACGAGCTGCGGAATCCATGCGCCGTTAAATCGGCGTGACCCATGCGCTCGAGCGTCTTGAGCAGGGACATATTTGACAGGCTTCCGCGCCTACCCGGGAAAACCACATCAGCAGAGCGGATGGCATGCATCTGTTCGATCACACGTATGGCTGCCGGCGCCAGAGGAACAAGGTGCTTCTTGCCGGCCTTCATGCGCTCACCAGGGATCGTCCATACCTTCATGCCGAAGTCGATCTCATCCCATTTGGCGTCCAGCGCCTCAGACGTTCGACACGCCGTCAGGATGAGAAATTCGAGCGCCCTCGCCGAAATGCCTTCCCGGTCGCGCAGGGCTTCCATAAAGCCAGGGACGTCACTGTAAGGCATTGCGGCGTGATGCTGGACCCTGCGCACCTTGGTTTTGGCCGGCAACAGCTTGTCGAGGTGGCCGCGCCATCGGAAGGGATTCTCGCCGGTCCGGTACTCGCGCGCCTTGGCCCAGTCGAGTATGCATTCGCATCGCCCGCGGACCCTGCTCGCCGTCTCCGGGATCTTGGACCAGATCGCCTCAAGCACCCGCATGGCCGACGCGGTATCGACCTCCGCGACCGGCACCCCGCCGATGATCGGGTAGGCGTACGCCTTCAGCGTATTCCGCCACTGCTGCCGGTGTACGGCGCTTTTCCACGCCGCCTCATGCGTCTTGATGTAGGTGTCGGCGCACTCATGGAACGTGATGGCCTTGACTTGGCCGACCAGGGCCTGGATTCGTTCGGCACGGCGAGCCGCCACCGGATCAACCCCACGCCGAATCAGCACTCGTTCCTCGTCCCGCGCCGCTCGCGCCTGTGCAAGCGTTACGCCGTCGGCCGAACCTAACCCAGACAGCCGTGGCCTTCCCTCGAACATGTACCGGTGCGCCCAAGACCGGCCTCCCTTGATTTGCAGATAAAGGCCGTCGTCCACCCAGTGCAGACCAGTCGCCGTCAACGCGCTGACCTCTACCGCCGTCAGCGCGCGCCTATCTGTTCTCGCCATTGGCGCCTCAAATGGGATTCGAACTCACAAAAAAACCTACAACAGAAATGGCGGTTCACGTCAAGCTACGGCGCGCCACATCAATCTATGACTAGCTAGAAGCGATTGAGCTTGCTGATGAAAATTTTGGAGTGACGGGCTATCGCGGTGCACTTCAATCTTGACCCTGGCGGAGACGGAGGGATTCGAACCCTCGATACGCCTTTAGGACGTATAACGGTTTAGCAAACCGCCGCCTTCAGCCACTCGGCCACGTCTCCGCAGAGTAAAATTGCTTATACAATCAACGTTTATGCGTCAACGACAGTGTTCTCGACCGAACGCAAAAAGCGCATGAAACGCGAACAAATCGGTCCACATTTACCACCCGACTTTACCACCCCGGCACACATACGAGTACCTCCGAATCGGGGGCGGTCAACGCCTCCCCTCCCCTCCCCTGCCCTGCCGGTCGCCCCCTGAAGCCGCTTTCTAAGCTGGAGCGTAACCACCAGGGGAAGGACAACGAGGCGGAATTATCATCAAGAAGCCGAC
>JASHYD010001342.1 GCA_030043175.1 Xanthobacteraceae bacterium
TCGGCAAGGTTTATCCTGACGCTTACAAGGCCATGCTGGCTTTAAGCCAAGCAGTCGAGAGGACGGGTCTCGCACAACAGCTGATCGACCTCGTCAATTATCGCGTCTCGCAACTCAATGGCTGCGCGTTTTGCCTGGATATGCATTCGAAGGACCTGCGTGCCCGGGGCGAGGCCGAGCAGCGTCTATACATGATCGATGCGTGGCGCGAGGCACCACATCTTTACAGCAGCCGCGAGCGGGCCGCGTTCGCGTGGGCCGAGGCAGTGACTCGGCTTGTGGACAAACAGATTCCCGACGCGATTTACGATAGCGCACGCAAGGAGTTTAGCGAGGCCGAATTGACGCAACTCACTCTGGCGATTGTCGCGATCAATGGCTGGAACCGCTTCAACGTCGCGTTTCACACGCCAGCAGGGGACTATAAATCGCCGATTGTACGCAGGACTGGCTAAGAGTTCGGTGTCAGTGACTCTATCCTTCGGGCAAATGATGCCGACGCCTGCACTACCGATCGGCATGTAACTCGACATTGAAAAAGTGCTGCTGATTCTCCAGCAAATCGGCGCGGATTTCGTCCTCGCCCGCCAGTGAGGCGGAGATCTTCCCAACTTTCAACTCGCCGACGGACGCGAGGGTTTGTGCTTTCTCTGGATTGGCAGCCTCGTGGTGGAGGCTATGCGCACAACTTCGGCCTATCCGGACGCTGTCTCGCCCGCAGCAGGCTGGCGAGTAAGCGGGCCGCCGCCATGATGCCGGCCAGGGCGTAGCGGCAAATGGCGCCCATGGGTCATAGTCTCGCTGACACGGCCCGGTTGTTTGCCGCCATTGCGGCACCGCGAGGCCGAGCGAGCATGGGACTCGATGCCCCAAGATAACCGGGAAATTTATCGGACCACAGCTCGGAAAGCATAAGTCGAGTCGATGTTGTACGGCCATCACGGAGATCGGTCTCGAGAAAATCTCCGACGGCATAGATATCGGGCGGGCTTGAGGAGTCGTGTAGTTCGAGACTTCGCAACGGAAGTGATGGGTATCGACGACGGGCTCGGCGGCTTGCAAGCCGTCCAAATGCGCGCAGCAATGTCAATCGCCGCGCTACGAACCTCGTCGCCTCCGCATCTCCTGCCATTCCGCTTCGCTCAGGCGCGACAGTGACGAGAACATCCCCGCGCCCTGTAGCCAGCGGCCGCCATCAATGGTGACGCATGCACCGTTGATGTAGGCGGCCTGGTCGGAAACGAGATAGGCACAAAGATTGGCCAGCTCTTCATGTTCGCCGGCGCGGCCGGCTGGGTTTGAGTTCTCGACCGTCCCCTCCATTGCCGGCGGGACCAGCCGGTCCCACGCGCCAGGGGTCGGAAACGTGCCGGGCGAAATCGCGACAGTGCGGATTTTTTTCGGACCCCATTCAACAGCAAGGCTCTGGGTCATCGCCAACACGCCGGCTTTGGCCATAGCGCTCGGCACCACGTAGGGGGAACCGGTCCAGGCGTACGAAGCGACAATACTGACAACGACCCCGCCACGGCCCATTCCGATCCATCGCCTGCCCGCGGCGAGCGTGCAATAGGCTGTGCCATGTAGCACGATGTTAAGGATGGCGTCGACCGCGCGATGCGAGAGCGTCTCGGTACGGGCAATGAAGTTGCCCGCCGCATTATTGATCAGCACATCGAGGGCACCGCCGGCGAACGCCGAGTCCATCAATTCTTCGACCGCCTCGGCCGAACGAATGTCGATGGGATACGTGCGAACCTTGCGGGAAAACAACGCTTCGAAGTCGTTTGCCGTCTCTTCAAGTACGTGCTTGCGCCGGCCGCAGATCGTGAGCTCGGCGCCGAGCTCCATCAGGCGGCGGCCCATCGCTTTGCCTAGCCCGCTGCCGCCGCCGGTGATCAGCACGCGTTTGTCTTTGAGGAGATCCAGTTGAAACATGTGTTTTCCTTTTGCTTTCTGCCTCAGTCGCTCATTATGGCCCGATTTGTCGCATTTCTTTAGCCTCGATGTTGCGCTTGAATTGTGAGCGTTGCCTTCAAGGACGTTGTGACCGGCTCGACAGCCAGTGGACCAGAAGAGCGGATCACTCGGAAACGCGACACGCCGTTAGCCTGCGACAAAGGCAAGCGCATCCATCCAGGCGAAAACGCCCGGCCGCCGCGCGTTCCGCCACGGCTGCCGCGAACGCCGATGGCGGCAGAGTTGGGCCCGAACCGGAACTCCGCCCTCTCGTTCCGTGCTTTCGTCACCGCCAATGTTTGCCGGTGGTGTCCAGTGTTCGCATTCGGCTGTCTGGGAGTTGCTGGGTTCCTTCGCCAGGCACTGGAGTCGGCGATCAAGATCGCCGTCGAGCAGCTTGGACTGTCGAGGCGCGGCGGTCGCGGTAATCTCACAAGCTGGTTGAACAGGCCGCGCCACGGCCGCGGTGTGGAGCGAGGCGGAGAGATAAACCCGGATCGCCAGGAGGGCCACTCGAACAATTTTGGTCGTCTATGCCCTCTTTATTTTTGACCTTTTCGCCGCGTATGGATCTTTTATGTGCCAATCGCCACATTCAACCCGGCGGTACAAGACTTGGCGTTCAGGGCACGGTGTCGCACGTCCCTCACCGGCTTCATCCGCGGCGAGCAAGCCGGCATCCCGTGCTTTTGATGCTGGAGATCGCTGCGGCTCTCCTGTCGGTGTGGCCCGAAGTGTTGCTCGAAACGCTTTCCCCGCCGTGGAGCGCTGGGGATACCACCTGAGCTTGCTCGGGCCCAGAACGCTGGACGCCCGCGGTTCACTCGTTTACCCACGCGGAAGGCCCAGACATGCGCGCGGACTTTTCCAGTCAGAGCTATTTCAGAGACCCTGCCGCCGAAATCGAAAAGATGAGGCGGGCAGGCCCTGTAGTTGAAGTGCGGATCCCAATCGTCGGGAAGGTTTGGACCACAACAACGCAGGATTTGGCCGACCGGGTCCTGAAGGACAGCGATACGTTCACGTTGCGTCAGGACGATGGTAACGTCGCCGGATTGCGATGGTGGATGCCGGGCATCCTGCGCACACTCGCTAACAATATGTTGTCGATGGACGAGCCGGACCATCGACGGTTACGAGACATTGTTGACGAGGCCTTTCGCCGTCGCGCCATCCTCGAAATGGAGCCCCGCATCTTCGCGATCGCCGACGAATTGGCGAAGGACCTGTTCAGGGACGGCAGTCCAGCCGATCTAGTCGACCGCTACGCACGACAGCTGCCGCTTTCGGTGATCTGCGAGCTTCTTGGCCTGCCGCGTGCCGACAGGCCAAAGTTCACCGCTTGGGCACACAGCTTCACGCGCTTCACGGGCGCCATCGGCTTTCTGAGTGTGGTCCCAAATCTCTTCGCGATGCGACGCTATATGCAACGACAGTTGGAGGCCGCGCGCGAGCATGGCGGCGAAGGCTTGGTCGCTGAACTCGTGCGCGTCGAAAGGGAGGGACGAAAGATCAGCCGCAATGAGATGCTGGCGATGCTCTTCCTGCTGCTGTTCGCGGGGCACGAAACCACGACCCATCTCATCAGCGGTTCAGTCTATGAGCTTCTGAAAAATCCTCGGCTTCGCGATTGGTTGTCGGAAGACCAGACCCGAACCAACTTGGCCGTCGAGGAGTTTCTCCGGTTCATCTCGCCTGTCCAATTCACCAAACCGCGCTTAGTCCGCAAAGACGTCGAGCTTGGTGGTATCCGGCTGAAGAAGGGTGAGAAGATCATGCCCATGCTCGCGGCTGCAAACCTGGACCCGCAAGCAAACGGCAATCCCGAGAAACTCAACCTGGAGCGGAGGCCGAACCGACATATCGCCTTCGGCACGGGCATCCACTTTTGCCTCGGCCATCAGCTCGCGCGTATCGAGGCGGCTGGTGCGCTGAATGCCTTGTTCCGGCGCTGGCCGAAGCTCGAACTGGCGGTGCCCGAGTCCCAAATCAGGTGGCGCAAGCGGACAGGCTTGAGGGCGATTGAGCATTTACCTGTCGCCACTCGCGACTAAGGCCCTCAGTCCTCGAGTAGTTCGAGTGTGGCGCGGCAAAACATTTTGAATATGAACATGCATTTCGATGAGTCTTGCCAATTGCCTGCTCGTCCTGGTGGGTGAATGCCAGCGCCAAGCTGTTGCTGTCCCGCTTTGTCAGGTAGGGCCATGTTCAGACGTTGCAACAGAGTTGGTCCGATCCCGTGAAACTGCGGTGTATCGAAATCGCACACCGGCGTCGATTTGTTGTCAACGACCGAATCGTGGGAAGGACTCATGCGGACAAATCCCAGGGAATTACCCCGCGAGTCATCGATTTACTTCATTTTCATCTCACCAACTTCCAGGCATGGAGCATGCCAGGCAGGCCGCTGTTGTGCCGAGCGTTAGCCTGCCGCCAGGCTCCGGGCTGCTCTAGCGCATGTGGTGGGCCCGAGAGCGCCGTCGGTCGCCGCCGTCACCGTTGAAGCTGGAGCGGCGACAGCGTAGTGCGGCCCGACGATTTGTGCCGCTGCTTCGGCATGGATATGCTGGCAAGCAAGAAAACACGTCGTCGCGTCGCGGGACGGCAAATCAGGCGAGGCGCCCGGTGACGTTTGGCCCTTTCGAACGGGATATCCGGGACAGATCTGATAGGTGCATTTTCACCTTGCCCATCGATCTGGAAACCTCAGCCCCGCAACACTTGAAGCGGTACCATCGATTTTGGCGAATTGGTTGCAATCAAATCCCAAGCCCGCCTTGGAGTTATTCCTAAAGTGCGCAAATGCGGGTTCGAGTCTCGCCTCTCGCCTATTGTGGTTCGATCCCCGCTTCCTTGATCATCGCAGCCGTCCGAACTCGGTCGCGGTCAAGGAACATCGCGAAATCCGCCGGCGAATCGACGACTGGCTCCAGCCCGCGGTCGATGACATGCCGCTTGCGGAAGGCCGGCTCGTTCATGATCGCCGCAACATCATCGTGGATTTTGGCAACGATTTCCTTCGGCGTTCCGGCAGGCAACAGCACAGCCAGATAGATCCGCGTCACGCTGTCTTTGTAGCCAAGTTCGATCAATGTCGGCGCGTTCGGAAACAGCGGGGAGCGCTCAACGGCGTCGACCGCAAGCGCCACCATCTTGGCATCGCGGACGTAGGGTGCAAAATTCGCTCCACCGATATATGCGATCGGTATAATTCCGGAGAGAATTCCATTGAGCACGTCGCCGCCACCCTTGAACGGGATGGCGACGAGATCGGTGCCGTGGCGCTTGTTGAAGCGATCGAAGAAAACGCGCTGGATGATTCCGGGCACGACATAGTTCAGCGTGCCGGGCTTCGCGCGGGCCAGTGCTGCAAGTTCATCGAGCGAACGGACATTGAGCGAACCGCTGACGACGATGACCTGCGTATTGTAGAAGAGATTCATGACTGGAATGAGCGAGTCACGCGAGTAGGGCAGGTTCCTGTAGAGAAACAGGTTTGCAACGAGTCCCTGATTGGACAGAATGCAGATCGTGTAGCCATCGGGCGCGGATTCGGCGCACGCGCGGGTGCCGATGACGGCGTTGCCGCCCGGCCGCGGCTCGACAATCACCCCCTGGCCCCAGCGGCGGTTCAGCTCTTCGGCAAGAACGCGTGCAAAAATGTCATAGGTGCCGCCGGTGCCGACATCTGTGATGATCTTTGCTGGGCGGGCGGGAAATGTCGGCTGGGCCGCCGCCGCACAGGCGAACATGGCGAACAGCACAACGAGAAGCGGGCGCATAGTCTGCCTCCCTGAGATCGCGGATGGAATCCCGCACCGCCGCCGGCACCCGTCGAGCCACTCTCAAGTTGATGGTATCCCGCATGGCCAGTTGAGGCAGCCATGCGAGGAATGGTTGGCGGTTTTGCTTTCGTACGCTAACCGCATTGATGCGGTTGGAGTCAAACTGTCCGTCCTAGAGACGGTCCGTCAAACTGCGGCACTTTCAACAACGCATTGCGTTCGCGCCCTCATTAGCGCGACTTTCGATCAGGGCCAATTGCGGACTTGTGCGCCGCAGCGAACAGCCCTTTATTCGATCGCTAAACCGACGGCAATCCTCGACGTAGCCCTTTCCATGCATGCACGCCGGGCGCCGGCGGCCTCGAAGGCGTTTCTTGCGGTGCACGGCCTAGGCGCCACCTTCGGCGTCGGCCCATTGCGCGTCTCCTCCCGCAGCGACGCGTGACTTCGCAGTGAGCCTGAGGTATTTTGTTGGCCGCTAACGGTAGTAAACTCGGGCTCCTGGTGATGTGGAGAGCACGCCCATGTCGTTGTTTGCGACACACATTTTGGTATCCGCATTGCGGAGCCGCTTGCTAGCCGGCGGTGTTGTCGCCGGCTTCCTTGCAGTCACTCTTGTTCCGTCTTTTTCCGCGGCCGCGCCTGTGGAGGATGCCATTCCCCAACTTGGTTCGCGAGATTTCGGCTGGAACGCGAACTTCTGGGATTTTCAGCTCGACCCTCCGCAGGGTTCGGGGCATGGGCCTATCAAAACCGATCCTAACTATCCCTATAACAGTCAAATTCAAAACGGCCGTCTTTTTACGGGTGGTGAGCTCCAGTCGCCGATCGTGAACACGAAGGATCCAATCTTGAAGCCTTGGGCCGCCGAGCAGATGCAGGCAACGAACGAAGAGGTGCTGAGCGGCAAGAGGCCGCTTCCCTTTATCTCCCAATCGCGCTGTTGGCCCGGGGGCGTGCCTGGACAACTCCTTTTTCTCCAACCGGTGTATTTCCTGCAGGCGCCGAACGAAGTATGGATGATATGGGAGCGCGATCATTTCGTGAGGCGCATCTATCTCAGCGACAAGCATTCGGAAAATGCGAAGCCGTCCTGGTTCGGCGAGTCAATCGGGCATTACGAAGGCGGGGACACGCTCGTGGTCGATACCATCGGGCTCGCGGCCGGCAAGTACCACTATATTGATTCCTTCCGCACGCCGCACACTGAGAAACTCCACGTTGTCGAGCGATTCACAATAAGCCAGGACGGTAGGGCTTTGACCGCGATCGTAACGGTCGAAGATCCCGACACGTTCAACGGGCCGCTCGCACTTAAACAGACATGGCGCAAGAACGAGGTAGCGATGGCGGAGATGGTTTGCGCAGAGAGTGCTGGTGTGGATTACTTCGATCAGAATCTT